>RQOI01000348.1 GCA_003854995.1 Candidatus Zhuqueibacterota bacterium | reverse complement strand
CTCGGCGTTCTCGGTGGTTATATTCTTTATCTTCAAAGTCACGCTTTTGTCATCGTGCCTACCGGCAACTGACCTTTTACCTTTTTGCCCTAAATCCGAACGATCGTGACCGCTGTGAGCGTCCGAACACCGCCCGCCTGCAGCGTTCTGGCGCAGGCGTTCATCGTGCTGCCGGTCGTCAGCACATCATCCACAAGGATGATATTTTTATCTTGCACGCCTTCCGGTCCGAGCAGCTGGAAGGCGTCTCTGACATTGCGGGCTCTCTCGCTCTTGGCGAATTTGGCCTGCTGCTGGGTGTATCGGCGCCGACGCACGACTCCCGCAAGCAGGGGGCGAGCCATGACTCGGCTGATCTCGCGCGCCATGAGCTCGGCCTGATTATAGCCGCGTTCGCGCAGGCGGAGCGGATGCAGGGGAATGGCCAGAATCGCGTCGACGTCGCGTAACTGATCGCAGCGAGCGAGAGCAGCGCCGATCTCTCTACCAAAACGCGCGGCGATGCCGGGCATGGACTTGTACTTCATCATATGGATGAGATGCTGAATGTCCGCTGAATAGTCGTACAATGCAAAAGAGTGGGTAAAGTATTTTTCTTCCTCTTGCAGCAGATTCGTCATTTCAATCGGCAGCAGCGGTTGTTGCAACGGGGTGAAACCATTCCAGCAGCCATCGCAGACAAAGCGCTGCGAAGGCGCGAGACGATCGCCGCAGATCAGACAGACCGGTGGAAAGATGAAATCGACCAGGATAGAAAAAGAATGGGCCAAGCGATGGAATCGTTGGCCCATATGTCCCCTGATTTTTTTCATGGTCAGAATTTATAGGCGAGAACCAGCTTGGGTTCAAACCTTTCCTGCGGACGGTACTGATTGCTGCCAGGGGCGGTCTCTTCAAACGTCCAGATATAGTCGAGGTAGAGGATCAGGAACGTATTGATCTTGTAGCCGACGCCGACGCGCGCGATGCTGCGGTTGTCGAGTGAAAAGACGTCGCCGACCGTGTTGATGCCCATCTTATCATAGGTGGCGTGCATGGCCAGCACGGGCACCACGTCCGGCGCATCGAGCTCAGCGTGCAGGGCGCCGCTCTCACTGACATTGTCCAAAAATGTGTACATGCCGAGGAGCCGGATGCGATCGTCCAGGATCTTGCCCCAGAACTCACCGAACCAGCCCGTCCGTGCTTCGGTGATATCGAGCAGCATGTCCGCTTTGCGGACGCCGCCCTCACGATAGCGTTGAATTTCATAGAACGCATCATAGAACGCAGGGGCGAATTCTGCGCCCATCCAGCGGCGCTCGAATTTGGCGTGCAGCTCTGCCAAGCCGACGAGATTGCCAAGATCCGCAGCAACGCCGGCAAACTGACCGGCGCCGAACGTTCTGGATTGATTCTCCCGGTATGAATAGCCGGCAATTTGCGCCCAATCATAGTAGAAATAGAGGCCGATGGTGCTGTTCTTGATGAGCGGCAGTTCGGCGTCGAATCCGTAAACCGAAACAGCATCGTCGGAATCACCCTGGCCATCCGGATCAAAATCCTGCGCATAGGTCGCGCCAATGGCCAGGTTCTTCAGCACCGGCACCGGCATGGCCATGCGCAGCGGACGGACATAGGCGCGCCCGGCGATGAGCTCGGTGCGGGCAAAGGTGCTCGCAATGCTCTCGAAACCGGCGACGCCAAAATCTATGTCGAGCGCGGCGCCAAATTTTCGACTGTCCCAGGAAGCGGCATTCGAATAATAATTGACGATGGAGCCGTGGCCCAGACGAGCGGCGTCGAGCGTTCCGGCATGCACATAGAGCGGATCAAACTTGCGTCCCCAGCGCACATAACGGATCTGCTGCAACCACGCCTCGGGCCTGTCCCAGTCCTCTTTTCGCAGCTCACCGCTCTGCGTGTTGAAGAGCAGGTTGATATTGAGGCCGACGCCGAGTTTGCCAAAAGCCAACTCGGGACGCAAGTGAACATTGAAATAGGTGTTCGATTCCGTCTCGGATTCTATTGTCGTCAGGCCAACGCCGCCATAAAAAATGCTGCTGTTGCTGCCCATGTAGGACAGGCCGCCCTCAGCGATCTGGGCATGAGCGGAAAGGCATAGAAACAGCAGGACGAGCGCAAACAGTGTGATCTTTTTCATGACATCTCTCCCGTGAATGGTTCAGGATTTTTTCAGCTTTGACGCCGGGTTCGTTGCTGCCATATACGTGCTATTTGATTTTGAGTTGCGATCTTACCACAAATCGTCCATGCCGGGCGGAATATCAAAATGGGTGGCCCACTGGAAATGGCCGCCACCCTGTGCCACCGCCTTATCGACCAGAAAGAGGCGTTTGTGCTCCAGCTCTTCAGCGGCCAGATATTCAAACAGCTCTTTCACTTTTTTGCCATTGGCTTTGCTCGCGGCGAAACGATAGAACTCGTACGCTTTTTCTTCCGCAGTGATGCCCAGATCGATCGCCTCTGCCGCGGTGATCGTCGGCGAGACGCGATGCTTGCCGAGCTCGTTCTGTTTGATATCGACGACTGGTGTGCTGCCGCCGGTGATCTGTTGGTACAAATCCGACAATTGCAGGAAATGGCCCTCTTCGATGGCCGCCAGATAAGCGAACTTGTTGCGCACGGCTTGCTCCGCGACGATGCCGGACATTTCCAGATAAAATTCCTGCGCTCCTTTTTCGCGACTGATGGCCAGTTGCAGCGCCTCCTGCGGCGACAGCTCCTTTTCCGCGTCGCTCACCACATCGCCGGCCAAAGCCCTGGCAAAAGCCGCATTGAACGCCGGCAGATCATCCGGGGTGCGCGAGGTGATGAGCTGGCCGTCAAGACACACCTCCTGGTCGACAAAAGTGGCGCCAACGTTCTGCACGTCATCGCGGATGCCGATGTAACAGGTCAGGGTGACTCCACGCAGCAGTCCGGCCGAGATGAGCACCTGCGGCCCGTGGCAAATGGCGCCCAGCGGTCGCCCGGACGCCCAAAAGTCGCGGACGAATTTTAGAGCGGTCTCATTGATACGGATGCGCTCCGGCGCGCCGCCGCCGGGAATGATGAGTCCATCATACTCATCAGCGCGGACGTGCGCGATCGTCTTATCCGGCTTGAGCGTGATGCGGCCATATTTTCCGGTCAGTTCGGCCGCATCCAGTCCGACCAAATCGACCTGCGCGCCTCTCTCGTGCAGGTAATCCCGTGGGATAGTGGCCTCTTCATCATGAAATTGCGGGCTAATGAGGATGGCAATCTTTTTTCCGTTCAGCATGCACCGCCTTTATGGTTAGCGTTCAGAGATGTTCACTTTCGTCTGGCGATCTTGTCGCGCAATTCAGCCGCGCGTTCATAATTCTCGTCAGCGATCGCCTGATCGAGTTCTTTGGTCAATTGCTCTGTTTCAGATAAGGGTCGTTGTTCGCTTATTTCATCGAGCCAGTAGTGCAAAAATTCCAGCTCCGGAGAATCAGGCCCGAGGCGCGCATCCCATTTTTCGTTGTGCGATTCGATTTCTTTTATGCCTTTCTTGATGAGAAGGATCGCCGCGTCAAAATCATTTTGATCGAGTTTCAGCGATGCCTGCGCCCGTGTTCTCATCATGATGACATACGGCCGATGCTGCTGAAACTGCCATGTCATCTCGTCATCATCGGCAAATTTTTCGACAAAGTCAAAGACGCGCAGATTGCGCACCGTGTCACGCGTCACCCGCGCATAGTCCCGCAGCTTCATGAGGGCCAGATAACGATGATAGTATTGCACGGCTTCCTGTTGCAGTTTAAAGCAGTCCATCGGCGACAGGACAAAAGGACTTTTTATTTTGCTCTGCGCGCGCGACTCGGCCTTTGCTGCGAAATAGTCGAGGTAGGAGTCATGGTTGCGCGGTCGCCGGCCATCTGGCCGGCCATCGAGCTCCATCTGCAGCAGGCCCAGGTCAAGGCGCATCTGCAACTTGAGCTGGCCGTCGGCGCCCTGAATCAGGCGGACATTGACGTCGTGTTCGCTATATTTCCAGCCATCGAGGATGTGCGAGATATCGTCGAACATTTTACGTTCTTTTCATTTATAATAATGGACGGCATTCCTGAAAATAGCGACGCCGTCGCCTTCTTCTGCCAGGCCTAGTCTCGTCCACTGCGGATGATTCGTCGGATGCAGGTGACGTTCAGGATGCGGCATGAGCCCGAGCACGCGTCCCGTCACATCGCATATTCCGGCAATGTCATCAACCGATCCGTTTGGGTTGTGCGGATACGACGGCGCACCGTCCGGCCGCACATATTGAAACACGATCTGGCCGTTATCTTTCAACGATTCCAGCACCTCAGAGTTCCTGGGGACAAATTTACCTTCCGCATGCGCCACTGGAAAATATACCTGCTTTTTCATCGCCTGCGTAAAGACGCACGGACTCTCATTCACCCGCAGATGCACCCAGCGATCTTCGAATTTGCCGGAATCGTTATACGTCAGCGTCACATCCTGCGTCGCCGCCAGGTCAATCCGGGGAAGCAGGCCTGCTTTAGCCAACACCTGAAAGCCATTGCAAATTCCAATGACCAGCTTGCCATCCTGATGAAACTCGGTCAGCTGCTCG
>RQOI01000347.1 GCA_003854995.1 Candidatus Zhuqueibacterota bacterium | reverse complement strand
ATTTAAAGTAATTAAAAATATTTTACTTGCAACAATTCTTCTGCGTATCCGAGCCACCCCTTGTTGGGATTAATTTGAATCTAAAGGTGGCCAGATTAATAAGAGATCAGGCCAAGATAAATAGTAACGCGACCGCAGGCGAGGGATACCGTCGATTCAGTTTTTCGCTGATCCGGCGCCCTAAAAGCTGCCAAATTTCAGGCAGAGCGTGCCTGAGAGGCCGTTCATGTCCGATGAAGCCAGAGGCGCCAAATCCAGATCTATCGCGTAACGGTACGAGATGCCAAAGCCAATGCGAAACCACGTGGCGATATTCACATCCGCGTTCAAGCTGGGCTCGAGCAGGTAGATGGCATCGCTCTGCACATCCCGGTCCGGCTTGTGCTGACGGAGCTTCACTGTTCCTTTGCCCAACAGGACATGCACGGTCCAATGCAGCACTTTATCGGATTGGTGAATGTATTCCAGCTCGAGGCCGCCATAATCGAGAAGGATGTATAGAGGTTGATCATCAAGAGTGAACTCTGACTTGACATCCGTGATAGTGCCGTATCCGCCGCCGCCGATGCCGAATTTGTGATTGATCAGCCAGGCGCCGCGTCCGCCGCTCAATGAAGTCGTTCGGCCATTGATCGAGGTGAGCTTCCACACCGGTGCGCCGTAGCCGCCGCTGTGTATCTCTTTGCCGACCAGCGTTTCCTCCTCCGCAGCTGAAGAAATCGCCAGGAACAGCACCAACAATATGAATGCTTTTTTCTTCATACTACCCTCACTTTGCAGGCTAATTTGTACGATTATAGGTAAAGGCTCTCGTCCATCAAAAAAGAACGCTCCAGCCCCCGTTCGATAGCTGGATGATTTCTTCGATGGTCGATTTTGAAATCCTCTTATTAGCCGATATGTGAATATAATAAGAAATTCGATGGGGATTATCAAATGAAATTTGGCCTTGATTTATAAATGAGCTCTACTTTATCAGCAGATATTTATGCCATTGCCGGGATAGCCCGAAATTGACTTTGACACAAAAGACGCCGGAAGAACGATCCTTACAGATATGGGCCGCTGCCAGTGGCGCCCTGTCCAGCTGCCGCAAATGTCCTCCAGCTTGTCGAATTCGATGCAGCACCGTGATCACTTTTCGTCCCAGCAGATCATTGACGTGCAGCCGGACCAGGCGGCCTTTGGCATGGCGCAGCGAACGGGCTCTCGATCTTGAAAAAAACTGTCCGCATCGCCGTCAGAATGGGCTATAATCAGCTCTCGACCGGTCGGGAATCAAATGGCTGCAACGCGACCGGATCGAGATGACTTTGTTGAGGAGATTGGTCCTGTGCCAACGATCTTTGAGCCACCGCCGCCTGACATTCAGCGCGAAATCGAGCGTCTCAACGCGGCGCTCGATGCGACCATTCCGCGGAAAACGGCGCAGAACCTGCTCATCGCCACCTGGAACATCCGCGCGTTTGCATCCCTGACGCGTAAATGGACCGCCACCGTCGATGACAGTCCAAAGCGGGATTTGCGCGGATTGCTGGCCATCATCAACATTCTGTCCCGTTTCGATGTCATCGCCATTCAGGAAGTCAAGGGCGACCTGCGCGCCCTGCGGGATGCGATTCACTATCTGGGCGATCGCTGGGCTTTTCTCATGACCGACGTCAATCGCGGCGCCGCCGGCAACAGCGAGCGGATGGCCTTTCTGTTCGATGCGCAGCGCTTGAACCTGTCGGGACTGGCCTGCGAGCTGGTGAT
>RQOI01000346.1 GCA_003854995.1 Candidatus Zhuqueibacterota bacterium | reverse complement strand
GACATCGATGTTCCAGGTGCCGCCGCGGGTCCAGCCGCTGATGCGCTTGATTTTCAGCGAATCGACCAGCGGCTCGACAAAGCCGGCCGCCGGTTCGACCGGAATGCAGACCGCCGTGTTGCGATCGCGGTAAACAACCTCACCCAGCGGATTGACCGTGATGCTAAAGGCCGATTCGCTCGGCATGGCCTGCATGGGATAATCTTCGCTCACCAGACCGCGTTCATAAAAGTCCCAGTCATTGCCGGCGTCGATTGACGTGACCGCATAGTAGTAGGTTCGGCCATTTTCGACCAGGGTGTCCACATAGGTGTGCTTGAGGCCGGAATCTTTCCCCATGTCATAATGAGCGCCGAGATTGGGGAATGGAATGGGATGCGGCCCCTTGAGGCCATCCTGCTTGTCATAAATGGCCACCGGCTTGAATAAAAGCACATTACCGAAGGCATCGCTGACATCTTTGATGTCGAGGAATTGCGGATCCGTGCTGCGGTAGACGCGATAGCCGTTAAAGTCTTCGCCGAAGAACGGATCACGGGAGCTCTCTGCGTCCGTATCCCAATAGAGCTGAACCTTCTTATTGCTGACATTGGAGACCAGCGTGGGCTGCAGCGGCGGCGTCAGGAATTGATAGTTGGCGTTGTAAATTCTCTGCATGGTCGCCTTGTTGCGAATGGCGTCATCCTGGTCTTCGCCCATGACCAGGGCGATGGTGAAGCGCGCCCATTCCATGGTATCCAGCTTGACCGCGCGGGCGCCGAAGGTGAAGACGATATCTTCGTCGGACTCGACGACGTCTTCCGCGTCCCGTTCGAGATAGAGATCCCAAAAGCCGCGGTCGTCCTTGAGATCTTTGCGGCTCTCATACACATAGATATGTTTGAGTCCCGCCTGGTCGGCTTCATCGATATCGGTCAGGTCAAAATTGGGTTCACCCAACTCCATGCGTCCGTTGGTCTCGCTGCCGTCCGGATCCGGGCCGGGCCAGCCGTTCTCATCCGGGCCAATGCCGTCCGTGCCGCGATCATCGCGCACCGGCTCAAAATCCAGTTTATTATTTTGATTCCGGTCCTCTCCCTTGTCGAGCGCGCCGTTCAGATTCAGATCCTCGGTGTCCCATTTGCCATTTCCTTGCGTACCATCAGCGTCCGGGCCTCTGTAGCCAACGTCGCCTGGACCGAGTTTATCCAGACCAACGTCGGCAAAAGGAAGCCAATCTCCGTCATTATCGATGCCGTCTTCCATGGATTCGTCGACCAGATAGTCATAGTCGTCATCCAGCCCGTTATAAGCGATGCCCGGGCTTTCCAAAAATGCAAAGGCAAAGGTGCCGATCTTTTTGTATGTGGACAGTTGTTGCGGGAATTGATGCCATTGGTACAAAATATCGAAATCGAGTCGGCCGCCGCCGCCCTCATAGTCATATTGCGCCTTGATGAAACTGGCCGCGTTATAGTCGCCGCGAACGATATTGGCATCCGCCCACATGCCGGTGACGACGCGATTCAAAACATAGTCACTATAGTTTCTGACGCGATAAACGGAGACGAGCAGATCTTCAGCCAATGGATGGAACCAGGCATAGGTTCGGCCCTCGACTTCGATGCCGGCGCCGGCGATGCCACCGTCACTCCATTCGCGCGTATCCGGCGTGCCGTCAGG
>RQOI01000345.1 GCA_003854995.1 Candidatus Zhuqueibacterota bacterium | reverse complement strand
GGCGGCAATCGACAAGATCATCGACTATGAGAACATGCCGTCCGCGCGCTGGAAGAAGCGATTCCTCTTCATCAGCGGCGGCCTGGACGAGACCGAGCAGAGGCTGTTTCATCAGCAATCGGTCAAGCTGGCCGATGATTTTATCAGGATAAACCCGACTTTTGGCGATGTCGTTTTCATCGCCAAAGACGAAGATGAATCTGGCGTAGATGAACGGTCGCGCATCCTCGAAACCATCAATGGTGGCACGCTGTGGACGAATTTCATCGGCCATGCGGCCAGCAGGACATGGGAATTGATGTTCAACAATCCCGATATCGAGGAACTCGCCAACAAAGGCCGCTATCCTTTCATCTCCAGTATGACCTGCCATACCGGTCGGTTTGCCGAGCCAAACCAGGACAGTTTTGGCGAAGCGTTCCTGCTGGCGCCGCAAAAGGGCGCCATCGGCTTTCTCGGCACCTCTGGTTGGGGCTATTCGTATGAAGACTATCTCTATCTGCGCCAGCTCTACCCGAAAGTGCTGACCGATTCGCTGCGCTGTCTGGGCGACATCATCACGTTGACGAAATTCAGTCTCTGGCAGAGATATGGCAGCGGCGCCCATGTTCAGAACCTCATCCTGCAGTACAACCTGCTGGGCGATCCCGCTCTTGCGCTCGGATTGCCGCTCGAGCCGGATCTCGCCCTCGAAGCGCAGGACGTCAGGGTTAATCCACCATCTCCGAGTGAAGCGGACTCGACGGCTGTGATCAAACTGCGCCTGCAGAACTGGGGACTGGCGACGCGGGACAGCATCGCCCTCTCTATCGAGATCGAACAGCTCGTGACAAGAGAAAAGCTGGTGGCGCGGCTGACAGCGCCGCCGCCGCACGTCGTCGACTCGCTGTCATATACCTGGACGCTCAGAAATATGGCCGGCCCGGTCGAGATCCGCGTCGTGCTTGATCCGGACGACGCGATCAAGGAGACGGACGAAGGAAATAATTCGCAGGCGATCCAGGTCACTGTGCTGACGAGCACGTTTGCGCAGGTCGCGCCGCCCACGAACGCCAGAATTCCGCTCGACGCCGTGGTGCTCAAGATCCAGACACCACAACAATATTTTGAACAGGAGGCGCGATACATCTTTGAGATCGATACGACCGCGGCCTTCAACAGTCCGGCCGTGCGAGTGTCGCCGGCCATTCAGGTGCATCCCCTGTTGATCAAATGGCGCGTCGAGGATCTGCTCGCAGAACAGAAATACTACTGGCGCGCTCGGCGCCAGGATCGCGAATTGGATGATTCTTTTCTCGCCTCCTTCTACGCCAGTCGCGAACCGCACTTTGGCTGGCAGCAAGCCGGGAGCAGCGACGCCAGCCATAATGTGAGCGTCAATACAGAATGGGGCGCGAGGGGCGCCGAACTGGCGATGAAACAGATGGCCATCCTCATTCAATCCGCCTGGACCAACTCGGTCGGCTATGCGCTCATCGAAATCGACAACCAGACCGCCGTGCCGACGGGACGAGGGTTCAACATGGTCGTCCTGCATCAAAACACTGGCGCCATCGAAAAGTCGGGCCATTTTGACACCTATGCCGATGTCAACGCCTCGGCTGAACTGGTCCGCTTTGTCGAGGCGATCCCGGATGGGCGCTACGTCCTCGCTGCGGTGAGCGACGAGGGTCGTTCGAATTTGACGGAAGCGGCCTTTCAGGCGCTGGAGACGCTCGGCAGCGCCAAAATTCGCAACCTCGGCTATCGCGATATGTGGGCGATCATCGGGCGAAAGGGCGCGCCGCGCGGCAGTGTCGTGGAAGGCTGGGAGTCGGCCCAAGCAAACGGCGCCGTCGTGTTGAAGGACACGCTCTCTCTGCGCTACAGTCATGGCCGCCTGCTCTCCGAACGCATCGGCCCGGCTACAGCCTGGAAATCGCTGAGCTGGGATGTATCGACCGGCGATTCGTGCGATCTCTACTTCAATATCCTCGGCTATCATAAATCGTCGCGCGACACGGTTCGCCTCTCGGCCAATGTCAAGGGAAATGATCTCGATTTGTCATTTCTGAACGCCGCTGACTATCCTTTCATCCACATCGACGCGCGCCTGTCGACCCGCAGCGCTTCGCAAACGCCCCTCTTGCAGAGCTGGCGCGCCCGGTTCACGCCGGCGCCGGACATCACCATTGGCCGGCAGCTGGTCACGCAGAGCGCTGACACCGTGCTGGTCGGCGGCAGCGTCACCTTTTATCTCGATGTCTATAATATCGGCCTTGACATGGCAAAAAATGTCCAGGTCGTGTTCGAGCAGATGAATCCATCCGGCATCGTGCGTTTCAGCGACATGGTGATCGATTCGATCCCTGTCGATCGCTATGCGCCAATCGAATGGCGCTGGCAGGCGGGGAGTCTGCCCGGGGAAAAGCAGATATCGATCATCGCTGATCCGGAGAACGCGCTCGCCGAGCTGTCGGAGGCCAACAACTCGGTCATCACATCGGTCTATGTGCACGCGGATACGGTCAAACCGGAGATTCGCATCACCTTCGATGACCGCGAGATCTTTGAGGGCGATCTCGTCGCCGCTGCGCCGATCATCGTCGCCACACTCATGGACAACAATCCCGATCTCCTGGACACGACGCGCATCAAGGTCTATCTTGACGGCATCGTCTTATCGCTCAACGATGCGGATCTGATGTCGTTGCAGGCCTCGCAGGAACCCGGCGTGCAAGGGGAACTCACCATCCGTCCGCTGCTGAGCGACGGAGATCACGTTCTGGAGATACAGTTCACCGACATGAGCCAAAACATGATCAAAAAAAGAGTGAGCTTTAGCGTGGAGAGCGATCTGGCGCTGCGGGAGGTGTTGAATTATCCGAATCCCTTGCACGACGACACCGAGTTCACTTTTCACCTGACCCGGCGGGCCGTAGTGCAGGTCAGAATCTACACGGTCGCCGGCCGACTCATCCGCACGATGGCAGCCGGTCTCCTCGACGTCGGATTCAACCGCATCTATTGGGACGGCCGCGATCAGGAGGGCGAACGGCCGGCCAACGGCGTCTACCTCTATCAGCTCATCGCCGAAAGCGAGGGAGAGACGGTCATCGAGAGCAGTAAAGTGATCATCATGCGATAAAGGTGTACCAACGAACCCCAAGAACCGATTGAGCCAGTGTGGATAACTTGTGCAGAACCTGCGCATGTCGGTTTTCCGCTTTCCTTCATCCTTGCCACATGTAGTTCGCATAGAATCCGCACACATCCGCCTCAGCAAGGGGCAATGGACAGGTTTTTAAATAAGCGTAAATCATTAAAAAACAATGAATATGAAATATGCAAATCAAGAGTTGCGCGCGCCTCAAGACTGCAAATCGCAAGTCCGTGTTTTTCATAGAGCGATTGTAAAATTATAAATTTTACTTGACTTTATATGCAGAATGACATGTCTGACGGAAATGTGAATAACTTGGGGATATTCAAAGGATTGATTTATGAAGCCTGTTAACAGCTATATATAGAATGGCGGCACGCGGAGCGCCCACATGTTGTCCGGGGTGCAAGAATCGACGCAATGGCGTTATTTTATTAATGCGTTGATTTTTTGCCAAAAAATTGCCTATTTTAGCAAAGATTGCCTGTCGCATCAGGCGGAGTCAAGGAACTGAGTGAGGAATCGCGCGATTTATGGCACGCTCTGACTGGTTTTTTCTGGTACTGTTCACGGTCTTGCTCTTTCTCATCGTTTTGATCGCCGAGTTACTGCGTCGCACCAGGGGCTGGCCGCCGGAGACGACGCGCAAAATCGTGCATGTGGTGGTTGGCGTCATGGTGGCGACCACCCCTTTTGTCCTGCACTCCATGTGGCCAATGGTCATTCTCGGCGTGCTCTTTGCCGTCATTGATTTTTTCGCCGTGCGGCGCGGCATCCTGAACGGCATGCATGGCACTCGTCGTCATACCTACGGCACTGTCTTTTACCCCATCTCTTTTGTCATTCTCACCGTGACGCTGTGGGACAATCACAAGCTCATCCTCGTCACCGCCATGCTCATCATGGCGATATCAGACGCCGTGGCGGCGATCGTCGGCGAGCGGGCGAAAAAGCCGATCGTGCTGCAACTCGGTCCGGAGACAAAATCGGTGCAGGGATCAGCCGCCATGCTGCTGACGACGTTTTTGCTGGTGATCATCTCCTGCCAGGCAGCGGTGTCGCTGGGCTATTATGATTTATCGCTGGCCCGCATCGTCTGGATCGCGGCGATCGTCGGCATCATGGCCATGGCCTCTGAGGTGATCTCCATGCAGGGCTCGGACAATCTCACAGTGCCGCTGGCTTCTGCGTTTGCCATGTTTTATCTGCTCACCGAATCGCCGCACGATGGCCTGATCTTCACCCTCGGCATGTGTCTGGCGCTGGTCATCGCCCTCGTCTCCTATCGACTGCATTTTTTGGATGGCGGCGGTGCGGTCGCGCTTTTACTGCTCGGCACGCTCGTCTTTGGCGTCGGGCGCTGGACCTTCTCGGTCCCGATTCTGGCGTTTTTCATCCTCTCCAGTCTGCTGTCCAAGATGGGAAAGCGACGCAAGACCAAATTGCAGAGCGTCTTTGAAAAGAGCGGTCGCCGCGACGCCGCGCAGGTGCTGGCGAACGGCGGTGTGGCCGGGCTTTTGCTGATTTTATGGTATTTTCTGCAGCGTGATTATTTTTATGTCCTCTATGTCGCGTCGCTCGCTGCTGTCACTGCTGACACCTGGGCGACGGAGATCGGCGTCATGGCCAGGCGACAGCCGAGATCTGTGCTCACCTTCAAGCCGGTTCCCATGGGGACGTCCGGCGGCATTTCTCTGCTGGGGATGGTTGGCTCCGCCCTGGGCGCCTCTATCATCGTCCTGTTTGGATTTATATTCAGCCCGCATACATCACCGCGGCTCTTTGGCTATCGGGAGGCTGGCCTGGTGCTGTTGGCCGGCGTCTTGGCCGGACTGGTGGACAGCTATCTCGGCGCCACTGTTCAGGCGCAGTTCCAGTGTCCGCTCTGCGGCAAAATGACGGAGAAAAGACACCACTGCGATGGCCGCCAGACCACATTCATCAGGGGCTATCTCTGGATCAACAACGATGTGGTCAACGGGCTGTGCGCGGCGAGCGCCGTGCTCATTGTCTGGATCGCTGATCTGCTGATCAGATGAGTTCGCCGGGTGCCGGGACGCGAAAGCAGCGCGGTACGCGGAAAGAGGAATGACATGCTGCAGCGGACAGTGCTGATTATTCGGCACATTCGTGCCCCACTGATCGTTCGGCACATTCGTGCCGGACGGGCAATCGATGAGGACATCCGTCCTCATCCCGCCCGCGATGAACATCTAGAGCGATCGTAGCATAATTAGGCGCCCGGACGCGAAAATAGCATAGCATCGACAAAAAGGACTGGCGCGTCGAACTTTTTGCGACCGCCTTGTAAAGCGGAGCAACTCATTGAGGAGCCATCATGAAGCGACGTGATTTTTTCAAGACCGCCGGCACAGTCGCGGTTGCCGATGTTTTGCTGCATGCGAATTCCGCCATCAAAGCAGCGCCCGCAAAAGCAGCCGAGGAAAAATATGCATCTTTGCAGGTGCAAGATGAAAAGATCTATGCGGAGACGCACACGCT
>RQOI01000344.1 GCA_003854995.1 Candidatus Zhuqueibacterota bacterium | reverse complement strand
TTGGCATCCGGACTCTATTTTCTCAGGATGGAGACGGCGAGCCAATTTGTCAAAATGCAAAAAATTGTGCTGGTGAGATGATTTTCAGGACAAATAAGCTAGCAAATCAGCGCGTTATAAACTCACGCAAAGGAAGGACATGAAATGGCAAAAATCCATCGCGTCGGCATCATCATGAACGGCGTCACCGGCCGTATGGGGACCAACCAGCACCTCATGCGCTCCATCGTCGCCATTATCAGAGCGGGCGGCGTGCGCGTCAGCGCCGATGAATTCATCCTGCCCGATCCGATTCTGGTCGGCCGCAGCAAGGACAAGCTGGAAAAGCTGGGCGAGCTGTCCGGCATTGACAACTATACGACGGATCTGGACACGGCGCTCAGCGATCCGCGCTATTCGATCTATTTCGACGCGACGGTCACCGGCTTGCGCGTGCCGAACGTGAAAAAGGCTATCGTCGCCGGCAAGCACGTCTATTGCGAAAAACCGACGGCGACAAATGCAGTGGATGCGCTTGAGCTCTATCGATTGGCGAAAAAGGCCGGCGTCAAGAACGGCGTGGTGCAGGACAAGCTGTGGCTGCCGGGATTGATCAAGCTGCGTCGGTTGATCGAAAATGATTTTTTCGGCAGGATTTTCGCCGTGCGCGGAGAATTCGGTTATTGGGTCTTTGAGGGGCAGACGATTCCGTCCCAACGTCCATCGTGGAATTATCGCAAAGAGGACGACGGCGGCATCATCGTCGATATGCTCTGCCACTGGCGCTATGTACTCGATAATCTCTTCGGCGCGGTGCGTTCGGTCTGCTGTCTCGGCGCGACGCATATCCCGCAACGGGTGGACGAGGACGGCCGAGCGTACACATGCACTGCGGATGACTCGGCCTATGCCACGTTCACCCTGCAGGGCGATATCATCGCGCATTTCAACTGCAGCTGGGCGACCCGGGTTCGCCGCGATGATCTGTTGACCCTGCAGGTCGACGGTGCGCGCGGCTCCGCAGTCGCCGGCTTGCGCGACTGCTGGATACAGCACTATGGCACGACGCCGCGCGCGATATGGAATCCGGATGTGGAGCAGCCGATCCATTTTTACGACGGCTGGGCCAAAGTGCCGGAGCAGGAGCCCTATGAGAATGCGTTCAGGGCGCAGTGGGAGCTGTTTCTGCGCCATGTGGTGCTGAGCGAGCCGTTCCCGTGGTCGCTGCTCGAAGGCGCCAAGGGCGTGCAACTGGCTGAAAAAGGGCTGCTGAGCTGGGAGCGGCGCGCCTGGGTCGATATCGATGATATGGATGCTGAATGAATGGAACGTTCGCGGCCCCGTTTGATCCCCCATATTGTCGTTGCAAATGGCGCTGATATTATTATATTTGATCTGAAATTCTGCCACTGAGGCACAGATCACAGAGACACAGGTATTGAACAGGAATATAGCTCTGTATTACAAATCTACAACATTGTATTGTGTTTTTTTGACAAAGTTTAGACTCAAAAAAAGACTAAACACGAATTTCCACAAATTTTTCACGAATTTTCACGAATTCAAAACGATTGATTTTCTAATTCGTGGTCATTCGTGTATCATTCGTGAGAATTTGTGTTCTCTTTTTTTGGTTGCGGCCAAAGGCCGCGCCAAGTTCTCTGGATCTCTGTGGCGATGAATTCAGGATCAGCTATTTGAAAATCATCATGCAGAAAAATTTCATCCTCATCATCCTCCCAATGCTTCTTCTGGTCTGTGACAAACCGGAAGAAAAAAGCGACAACCTGCTGGTCGCCGCCAGCATCCCGCCGCTGGCTGATTTTGTCCGCAACGTCGGTGGTGACCGGGTGGATGTCTATACCATAGTGCCGGCAGGCGTGAATCCGCATGCCTTTGAGCTCACACCTGGTGTGATGAAGAAACTGACCGCGGCGGATCTGCTCGTCTTGAACGGCGTCGGATTAGAGTTCTGGCTGGAGGAGGTCATCGATGTTCTGGCCGACAAAAAGGCGATCTTTATGGCAGCGGGATTGCCGGTCCTGCAGGATGATGTACATCATCACGCGGAAGGCAATCCGCATTTATGGCTCGATCCGCAAAACGCCATCCATCAGGTGAAAAAAATATATGACGCCCTGGCAGAGGTCGATCCGGCAAACAGCTCATACTATGCGAGCAATACGGCGCTTTATGTTCGGCATCTGGAGGTTCTCGATCAGGACATCCAGCAGATGGTCGATACGTGGCCGCTGAAAAAGTTTGTCTGCTTTCATCCGGCGTGGGAGTACTTTGCCCGGCG
>RQOI01000343.1 GCA_003854995.1 Candidatus Zhuqueibacterota bacterium | reverse complement strand
TGAACGCCTTGCCGGTCCAGGGCCACCACATAGGCCTGCGGCGGCAGAGCCGCCAGCAGCCGCTCGCCTTCATCCTTGATCAGCCGCTGAAGATCGCTGTTTTTCTGCCGCTTGGCGGCGGTTATCTCTTTGAGGATCAGGGCGCATTCTTTGGGCATGCGCTTGGCATACTCCTCATACCCCTGCTGTACCCAATGGGGCATGCGTTTTCCTACCGCTATCAGGTGAATTTGCATATGAAATAAAAGATTCTATCAAAAGGCCGGTTAACGCAAGCGGGTTCCATCGGGAGGAATAATTTTAAGCCATTGACGGTCAAAGAACCGATTTGGAAATAAAATGCGTCAATTTTGGCATACATTGAATTCCACCACGAGATTAAAGCCGATAACACTTGCCGTCTATCCGTTCATTCATTCCCAGATCACCGCCCGGTATCCAGGACACCAGCCATCAGGGCCGACAGGACGGTTTTGGGCGCACCGCCTACAGGACTGATAGGCGGCAAGGGCGCTAGCATTTGACAATGGAGTGGGTTAATGGTTAATTTTTTAACTTTTGTGAGGCGATAAAGCACCGAATGACGAAAAATTATAAAGACCACATGCTGGCCGACTGGAAAGGTCGCGCCCTCGCCTTTGAGGATGAAATCAAAAAGGCGGTGGTCGGCTTGGAACAAACCATACGACTAGTGACCATTGCCGTCTTCGCGCGCGGCCATGTCATGCTGGAGGGCGATGTGGGCGTCGGGAAGACCACTCTCCTTAGATCCGTCGCCCGCGCGGTCGGAGGCGCTTACGAGCGCATCGAGGGCACTATCGATTTGATGCCCAATGATCTCATCTACCATACCTATATCAATCAGCAAGGCAAACCTCAAGTGGATCCCGGCCCCATTCTGAAGCACGGCGAAGGGCTTTTCACTTTCTTCTTCAATGAGGTGAATCGGGCCCGCCCCCAGGTGCACTCGCTGCTTTTGCGCGTCATGGCGGAGCGCAGCGTCACCGCTTT
>RQOI01000342.1 GCA_003854995.1 Candidatus Zhuqueibacterota bacterium | reverse complement strand
TCGCCGACAAGACCGGATTCGGGAAACGTCATCTGTTCTCTCTCTCCCGAATCGAGATGGAGCCTGAAAAGACAACTGGTCCGCTGCAACGAATCATAATCGTTGAAGACAAGATACTGTTCATCCGGTGACCAATCAAGCCCTGGTGGCGCCACTGCATTATACTGCGTTTTTTGAGATATATCTGCACGCTTTATTTCGCGGCCGCCGATAATGGATTTGCTATATATGCCGGCATTTTCTCCAAATCGAATAAATGCAAGATGATTGCCATTGTTAGACCATATCGGGCAGATTTCACTCGCAGAATCACTTGTTAATTGTGTATGTCCTTCTTCGCCAATGACTTTGATGTAAATATCAGCGTTATCCCCTTTTCCAGCGACCCAGGAATAGGCGAGTCTACTCCCATCGGCGGACAGCGCCGGATAACATTCAAGGTTATGACCCGTCAAGCGTTTCTCTATGGGTTGCGATAATTGGATAGCCTTTTTTTGATTTGTTTTGATCACGACGGCACATACAATCAAGAGAGCAACCGTCAATGCAATGAACAGCCCTCTTTTTTTTGTCGATAGTATTCTTTTTGTTCTTGAAATTTTTCCAGCATCAACTTTTTGCTTACCCTGTTTTCTCGAACGAGCCGGCTCCTTGGATTCGATGACTGATCGCAGCTCATTCGCCATGTCCAGTGCCGAAGCAAACCGCTCTTCTTTTTTCTTGGCCAATGCCTTACAAACGATCTGCTCCAGTGCCGGCGGGACGTCCGGCCGCAGGGCGCTCACTTTTTGCGGTTCCTCGTTCAGGATCGAATAGATCACCGCCTGTTCATAATCCCCTTTGAACGGCAACTCCCTGGTGATCATCTCATACAGCACCACGCCGAAAGACCAGATATCGGTGCGATAGTCGACGCCGGCACCTTTTGTCTGTTCCGGCGACATGTAGGCGATGGTGCCCATGGTTGGATCTTTGGTTTTGGTCATCGAGTCGGCCATTTTCGCCAGGCCAAAATCCATCACCTTGACGCGTCCCTGCGGCGTGATGATGATATTCTCCGATTTTATATCGCGATGAATGATGTGATGTTCGTGCGCCTCATTGAGCGCCTCGGCAATCTGTATCGCATAATCGAGGACAGTCATCATTCTGAATTCAGCATTCAGAATTATTTCTTTAACCGTTTGCCCCTCGACATACTCTAAAACGATAAACTCCTGCCCCTGGTATTCATCAATCTCGTAAATGGTGGCGATGTTCGTGTGATTCAGCAGGCTGGCGGCGCGGGCTTCGCGGAGGAAACGTTTTTTGGCGTCGGGATCGCCAATGGCGTCCGGACGCAAAACTTTGAGCGCAACGAGTCGCTGCAGTCGACTGTCTTCCGCCTTGTAGACGACGCCCATGCCGCCATGACCGAGTTCTGCAAGAACTTTGTAATGTGATATGGACGCTGGGATCATTTATATTGAACCTCATGATTTTCCGCAGTCCATTTATGCAAATTTACACGCCGCATGCGCGAAAAATTTCACCGTCGTTGCAGCGGGAAGCTGTAAAGTAGAGGTAGAGTCGTATCGCCTGCACCTGCACTTGTGCAGTCCCCGCAGTGAGCTGTATGAATCGGGAGGTTTCTATTATATAGTATTCAAATTACGAGAGATTGTCAAGAGGAAGTTGGCGTTGTTTGCAGAAGGTCAGTCTCGGGCAAAGACGAAAAAGAGCAACACAAACTTATCCGCTTCATCCTGTTATCCTGTCAAAATGTGGCAACTTGATCACCTGATTATCGCGCTGCAAACTTTTCTGTAATTTTTCATACGGTACATCTTGCACGGCTGAATCGAGATCGATAGCGAGTGCCGCCGCCGTTGCCGCCGATTGGCCGAGGATCATGAACACCGGCTCCATGCGAATCGAGCCATAGGCGATGTGCGAGGCGGAGAGACAGACCGGCACGAGTAGATTGTCGATTTCTCCCTTTTTCGGCACAATGGAACGGTAACTGATCATGTAGGCGCCGCCGGGCGACACCTGCACGTCGCCTTCGTTACGGACAAAACCGTCCGCATCCACGTAACGCTGGCAATTGTGCGAATCCATGTTATAGGAACCAAGTCCGATCGGATCAGGACAAAGCCGCGACCGTCTGCAGTCGTGTTCGGTCATGACGTAATCGCTGACCATGCGCCGCGCTTCGCGGATGTAGAGCTGATGCGGCCAGCCGCCGTTGTCGATGAATTCGTCTTTGGCCAGTCCCCAGCGCAACACCTCCTGGCGAATGGTGGTGGGCACGCGCGCATGGTTGGCCAGCGTCCACATCAGACCCTTTTGATAGATTTCATGTTCATCTATGATGCGTTGGCGAGTTGTATAGTCCGCGTCGGCATAGTCGTAATTCATGTTGATGTTATCGGTTGAAAAGCCGTGATTGTTATTGGTGTCGGTTTTCCGGTTCGGCAGCATGCCGTGGTGCAGCGGCACCCTGGTCTCGCCGGCCGCAAACTGGCGCAGTAACAGCTCGTAGCGCAGCGAATCATATTCGGCCGGTTTGTCAAAGGGAATTCTGTTCTCCTCGGAGGTTGTCAGGCACATGCGGAAACAGTAGGCCTGCACCCGTTCATCGCCATGGCCGTCCGCACCGGGATAGCCGCCGTGCACGCCGGGCAGCAGTCCGCTCGTCGGATCGCCCGGGACGATGTAAGGATCGACATCCACATCGAATTGGTGATAGATGGCATTGCCGATTTGCACGCCGTTCAGCGTCTCTTCGTATGTGGCGTTCGCTTCCCGTCCGACCGCATAGCTGACGCCGGCTTTTGCCATCAAGTCCCCCTCGTAGGTCGCGTCGATGAACATGGCGCCGTGAAACGTCCGGCCGCTCTCCATGGTGATCGAGCGAATGCGGCCATCCTGAACATGGACGCCCTGCGCTAAGTCGAGTCGCTCAGAAAAGACGACGCGAATATTCTTCAGCATGTCTCCAAGGATCTCCTCGGCGACGTGCGGTTCGAACCGCCAGATGGCGTCTTCCTGGGGATTGTACCAGTCACAGCTGTCCGGTGTATCATGCATCCAGACGGCCGGATCCGCATAATACACCTTCAAGCGCTGATAGAATTCGCGCGCCAGTCCGCCGATGACCGCCTTGTCGCCCGAATCGGTCTGACCCAGTCCGCTGGTCGTCATGCCGCCGATATGCTCCCCAGGCTCGATGAGCACGACCTTTTTTCCCATTCGATGCGCTTGCAGGGCAGCCGTGCAGCCGGCAGAGGTGCCGCCGTAAATCACAATGTCATAGTGGACCTCGGCGCAGGTCAGGCCGAGACAACAAATGAGCAGCAGATAGATGTATTTCATCGTTCACCCGTTGAAAAGAAGCGTGCTCTGGCGCGCCATTCACTCTTGTGCCACATCGCGACAGGGAATATCGCCGTTCTTTTTCGTCGCCTTGGCCTTTTCGATCAGCTCGAGCAGGCTCTGCATTTTGGGCTTGGGCGGCGTCGTTAGTTTTTCCAGCGTGCCGAAGGGAAAGTGATCCTGGATGAATTGCTCCACCGGCAGCCGTTGGAACCAGCAATTCATTATGTTTCGGCACGGTGTATTGCCGTCCGTGGAGCGGCAGTATGAGAAAGTGAGCGGATGCCCCAGCATCGGGCAGCGAATTTCGAAAGCATCGTATTGCGTGATCATGGTAAACTCCGAAAAAACGGGGCGCCCGCAGGCGCCCCACTGAGAGATCGATCAGACGATCGTCGCCAACGGATGGTTCGCAAACACCCGCGTGGATTTGATGATATCCTCTTGCGGTAACGGATAGTCGATCAGTTGGCCGGCAAAGTACATTTCATAACCTTTGAGGTCCATGAGGCCATGACCGCTCCAGTTAAAGAGGACAACTTTTTCTTTGCCTTCCTCCTTCGCTTTCAGCGCTTCCCGGATAGTCGCCGCTACCGCATGGGCGGTTTCGGGAGCGGAGATAAAGCCCTCGGTGCGCGCAAACTTGACCGCCGCATCATAACATTCGAGTTGGTCAATAGCGAGCGGCTCCAAGAGCCCGAGTTTGATCGCATGACTGACGAGCGGCGCCATGCCGTGATAGCGCAAGCCGCCGGCATGGATCGGCGGCGGCACAAAGGCGTGGCCGAGCGAGTACATGGGCAGCAGCGGCGTCATTTTGGCCACATCGCCATGGTCATAGACAAATGGCGCCCGCGTCATGGTCGGACAGGATGAGGGCTCGACCGGGATGATCGTGATATTTGCGCCGTTGATCTTGTCCAGCACAAACGGGAAGGCCAGGCCGGCAAAGTTGGAACCGCCGCCGGCGCAACCAATCACGACATCGACTTTTTTTTCACCGGCCAGTTCG
>RQOI01000341.1 GCA_003854995.1 Candidatus Zhuqueibacterota bacterium | reverse complement strand
TCGCGAATCCCTGCGGCCTGTTCAAATTCGAGGTTTGCCGCGGCTTCCATCATGGAGCGCTCCAGTTGTGCCAGCATTTCGATTTTTTCTTCTCCTGACATCTGCTGCCAGACAGTGACGAGTTCATCCTGCTTCTCTCTCTTTCGGCCATAGGATTCGGGTTTCGCATCCGCGACGCTCGTGGCCATCAAAACCTCTTCGACCGACTTGGCGATCGTCCTGGGCGTGATGCCGTGCTCTTCGTTATACTGGCGCTGTATGACGCGCCGTCTGTTCGTCTCACCGATGGCGCGCTGCATAGAGTCGGTGATCTTGTCCGCATAAAAGATGACTTTGCCGGCGACGTTACGGGCAGCGCGTCCCGCGGTCTGGATGAGAGAGCGCTCCGATCGCAAAAATCCCTCCTTATCCGCATCTAAAATGGCGACGAGAGAGACCTCGGGCAGATCAAGTCCTTCGCGCAACAGATTGATGCCCACCAATACATCAAACTCGGCCAACCGCAGATCACGAAGAATGGCCACGCGATCAAGGGCATCGATTTCAGAATGCAGATAGCGCACGCGAATGCCGATGCCCGCCAGGTAATCGGTCAAATCCTCAGCCATACGCTTGGTCAATGTCGTGACCAGGATGCGTTCGTTTCTTTCAGCTCTCGTGTGGATCTCGTTGATCAAATCATCTATCTGATTTTTCACCGGCCGCACCTCAATCTCGGGATCCATCAAACCCGTCGGCCGAATGATCTGTTCGACGACGACGCCCGCACATTTTTGCAGCTCGTAATCAGCCGGCGTCGCTGAGACGAAAATAACCTGATGCACTATGGCTTCGAACTCTTGAAAATTGAGCGGCCGGTTATCCAGCGCCGAGGGCAGCCGAAAGCCGTATTCGACCAGCGTCTCTTTCCGGGCGCGATCGCCGTGGTACATGCCGCTGATTTGCGGTACTGTCGCATGCGACTCGTCGATGATGAGCAGAAAATCGCGCGGAAAGTAGTCGATGAGCGTGGCTGGTCGCTCGCCAGGCTGACGACCCGACATGTGTCGCGAATAGTTCTCAACGCCGGAACAATAGCCAATCTCGCGCATCATTTCGAGATCATAGCTCGTCCGCTGTTCGATGCGCTGCGCTTCGAGCAGCTTGTTGCGCGATTTGAAATAGTCGATGCGCCCCTGCAACTCTTGTTCAATGCCGGCGATTGCCGCGTCGAGGCGTTCGCTGGGCGTGACAAAGTGTTTTGCCGGATAGATGGCGATGCGATCCAGCTCGCTCAACACTTCGCCCGTCAGCACATCGACGATCGTGAGGCGTTCTATTTCATCACCCCAGAGCTCGATTCGGATCGCCTCTTTTTCATAGGCGGGAATCACCTCGATGACGTCGCCGCGAACGCGAAAGGTGCCGCGTTCAAATGAAATGTCATTGCGCGTGTAGAGGATATCAACCAGCCGTTGCAGGATGGTATTCCGTTCAATGGTCTGGCCGCGATCGAGAAAGATATTCATCTTTTTCCAGTCTTCCGGCGAACCCAAACCATAGATGCACGACACCGAAGCGACAATGATTACATCGTTGCGCGACAACAACGAGCTGGCAGCCTTTAATCGAAGGCGGTCGATCTCATCATTCACCGACGTATCTTTTTCGATATACGTATCCGTCGTCGGCATGTACGCCTCCGGCTGATAGTAATCGTAGTAACTGATGAAATATTCGACGGCATTGTGGGGGAAAAAACCGCGCATTTCGCCATAGAGCTGCGCCGCCAGCGTCTTGTTGTGTGATATCAGCAGCGTCGGCTTGTTGAGGTTGGCGATGACATTGGCCATGGTGAACGTCTTGCCGCTGCCGGTGACGCCGAGCAGCGTCTGGTATTTTTCGCCGGCCAGCAGCCTCTGGGTCAACTCCTCAACCGCCTGCGGCTGATCGCCCTGCAACTTGAATTCAGAAGAAAGCAAAAACTTGTTCATGCGCTCCCACTCTCTTGCACGCAGATCTGAGATGATAGCGATCTCACAGAGAAGATGAAATGGCAAAACTGATCCACAGGTGATGAGATGCAGCATCTTGACGGCTGAAATCTGCCACCAATATACGATAGTTGCGCCAAATTGTCAAGCCGCAATCTGACATTCGCAGCCCAACTATTTTGACAAAAACCTTGCAAGTCAATTCGAAAGAGGCTAATTTCTCCGGAAAATCTGTGAGGAAAGATACAATGAAGCGGATCCTCTTTTTGTTTCTGCTCTGCCAGCCGCTGCACCTCGTCGCCCTTGAGCAGACGCGCGCACTGTGGGTGACGCGCTGGGATTACAGCGCGCCGGAAGATATCGATGCGATCATGCGCGATGCCGCCGATGTCGGATTCAACACCATTTTGTTCCAGGTGCGAGGCAACGGTACGGTCACTTATCCTTCCAAGATCGAGCTGCAGTCAGAGCAGTTTCGAGGAAAAGATCCCGATATGCTGGCGCTAGCGGTCGAGCGCGCGCACGCGCTTGGGCTGCAGTTGCACGCCTGGATCAATGTTCTGCCAGGCTGGAGCGGCGCAGAGCTGCCGACGAGCGAGGAGCAGCTCTATTTAAAACATCCGGCATGGTTCATGGTCGATGCCTACGGCCGCAGAGAGCTGCGGGAACATTACCTGTTCTTGTCGCCCACGCTGCCACAGGTTCGAGCGTATTTGCTAGAGTTGTGCAGGGAGCTGTATACGAACTATGCGGTGGATGGCATCCATTTTGATTATCTTCGTTTTCCGGCATCGACCTTTTCTTATGATCCGCTTTCTGTCGCGCTTTTTACCGAGAACGCCGGCGCCAAGCCTTCGGAGCGACCAGCGGCATGGCGTTTGTGGCGGCAAAAGGCCATTGACGCATTTTTGGAAAACGTCTATGAGGAGATCAAGTTCTACAAACCGGGGCTGATCCTCAGTGCCGCGGTCCTGCCGGACAGGAGTGCCGCGCGAGACATTTTTTTTCAGGACGCGACCGGCTGGCTGGCGCGCGGTCATATTGATGTCATCTATCCGATGCTCTATGCCGATGAAAATCAAATTTACAAGCGCGAGCTGGATGACTATATGCGCAACAGTCACG
>RQOI01000340.1 GCA_003854995.1 Candidatus Zhuqueibacterota bacterium | reverse complement strand
TGAGCCAATCCATGCTTGGCCATCCTCTGACCATGCTGCTGAGTTATGTCGCACTATTCGCCGTCGTCATTTACATCGCTGTGCGAAAAAAATCGCGCTCCGAAGGGCAATTTGCGCCGGACTTGGCTCCTCCTTCGCCCGTCTTGATGCTGCTGATCATGTTCACGACCATAGGCATCTATTTTCTCGTCGATCCTCTGGTAGATCTCATCCCCATGCCCGCTTTCATCGAACAGCTTTTTCTGGAATTGCTCGGCGATGAAAATATCTGGGCGCTCATCACTGTTGTGATTGCGGCGCCAGTGTGCGAAGAGCTGCTGTTGCGCGGCATCGTGCTCGATGGGCTGCTGCAACACTATCGGCCCTGGAAAGCGATCATCTGGTCAGCCTTTTTTTTCGGTCTGTATCACCTGAATCCCTGGCAATTCATCCCCGCCTTCGCCCTTGGCATCTTTATGGGGTGGATCTACTATCGTACTCGATCGTTGCTGGCGACGATTTTCATCCATTTCATCGCCAATGGTTTGGGCGCCAGCCTGGGCTATCTTCTCCTGCCCGAGACCGACGAAATGGTTCCAACCCGCCAGCTGATCGGCAATGATTGTCTCTATCTCCTGCTGCTGGCCGCAGCCCTGGCTTTGGCCATCGTGTCGCTCGTGATTTTGCACAAGAGGCTCATTGTCAAAGAACATCTGCGTAGAGGAAATTGACATGCATCGATGCGCCGCTTTTGTTCTCGCCGTCTCCTTGACGATCGCGTCAAGCGTACGGACCCAACCAACTGTCTCGCAAAGCAAGCCGCTCTTGCTCGCCCACTTTATGCCGTGGTACGTCGCACCGCCGGTCGCTTCTGAATGGGGCTGGCATTGGACCATGAACCATTTTGATCCGAACGTCACCGAAGCGAACGGCAAGCGCGAAATCGCATCGCACTATTACCCCCTCACCGGTCCCTACGACTCCATGGATGGCGATATTCTGGAGTACCAGGTGCTGCTGATGAAGCTGAGCGGCATTGACGGCATTCTGGTGGATTGGTATGGCATCGGCGCCCTCTGGGATTATCCCGTGATCAATGAGCGCACGAACGCGGCCTTTGACTATATTCGAAAGGCGGGATTGCAGTTCGCCATCGTGTACGAAGACCAGACCATAACGCACATGATCAGCCAGAACGTTTTGCAGGAAACGGATAAATATCGTCACGCCCAAGAAACCATGCGCTATCTGGAGGAGACCTGGTTCAAGACCGCAGAATATGTGAAAATAGAGGATCAGCCAGTGCTGCTGACGTTCGGGCCGCAGCACTTTGAGGACAGCGCCGAGTGGGAGAACATCTTTTCCGTATTGTCGGTTCAGCCGCTTTTTTTCACTCTCGATAATCGACTTGCTCCGGCCGTCGGCGCCTTCTCATGGCCGCCCATGTGGAAGACGTCGGCCAATGGCACATTGTCGCAAGCCTCCTTGCGAGAATATCTTGTCCAGTTCTCGGCCACGTCCGCGGCATGGCCGTTTCGCGTTTCGAGCGCGTTCCCGGCCTTTCATGACATCTATCAGGAAGCTGGCGTCAGCGACGGATATGGCTATCTCGATCCCGGCGATGGCTCGACGTTCGCGTTGACCCTGGAGCGGGCATTGTCTGACGCGCCGCAGATCATTCAGCTCGTGACCTGGAACGATTATGGCGAAGGCACTATCATCGAACCGACGGAAGAGACCGGCTATCGCTATCTCGATATGGTGCAAAATTTCAAGCGTTCGGCCATCGACTCGACATTTCAGCCGCAGCCAGAGCATCTGCAATTGCCGCTGCAGCTGTACACGCTACGGCGACAGCATGCGAACGACAGGAAAATCAACGACACACTGGACAGAGTCTTTGAGCTTTTCGTCGACATGAAACTGGACTCGGCGCATAAAGTATTGGACATCCTTGAACGCGGCGAAAATCCGGATGAAAAAGCGTCGCCGGAATTTGGCCTGAAAAATCATCCGAATCCGTTCAGCGCGCGTACGACTATCACATATCATGTATCATCATCGTCGTATGTCACCATCCGTGTTTATAACTGTGCCGGACAGTGTGTGGCCGAGCTGGTGAATGCACATCAGGATGCCGGCGAACACGCCGTTCTCTGGGAAGCCGGCGATGTCAGTGCGGGGATATATTTCTATCGCTATGACGAGATGGCGCAAAAATGCCTGTTGCTGAAATGAACGGTCTGACGAAATGACGGCGGGCGCTCTCATGGAGCAATGAGCAGCAGTTCCTCCTGTGGCGTTGACAGAAATCGGCAACCGTCACTTGTCACCAGAACAATCTCCTCGATCGTGGCAATGCCATAGCCTTCGATTGTCAGGCGCGGTTCGAGGGTGAACACCTGCCCGGCCTCGACGACGGAATAGGGCAGGTCTTTATAGCGCTCCCATCGGGGGCACAATAGCGCAGAGCCGTCGTGCGCCTGACGGCCGACCTGGTGACCGAGGCCGTGCGGAAATTCAGCATAGCCGGCGTCCGTGATATAGTTGCGCGCCACGGCATCCACCTGCCAGCCAAGAACACCGGGCTTGAGAAACTCGGCCGCCTTGCGGATGGCCTCCCGGATGGTCACAAAACCGCGTTTCACCTCCTCAGGAGCATCGGTCTCCCCCCGCCGCATGAAATACCAGGTGCGCTGCAAATCAGACACATAGCCGTTTTTACGCACGCCGAAATCAATGTTCATCACATGGCCGGGCATGATCGTGCGAGCGGTCGGGCTGGCATGCGCGCCGGCCGTATCCGGTCCTGAGAAAACAGCCGGGCAATGGGCTACATCCCAGGCGTAATCCAATCCGCGGGCTTGCACGTGCCGGCGGATGAACTCGGCTACATCCTGCTCGGAGAGCCCAGTATGCACCCATGCCGTCACCTTGTCAAAGATCTCGAGCGTCTCTTTGATTGCGCCTTGAATGAGTTTGATCTCTGCCGTGGACTTGCGTCCCCGCAGGGCGGAGACGATATTCTCGCTGGAGACGAGTCGATCGAGAAAAGGTGTGTCTTTGAGATAGTCGGTCAGTATGAGGTACATGCCATGCGAGAGCCCGTCAGCCATCACGTCACTGGTGGAATAGTTGATGGCTATTCTTTGCGGATTGTTTAGAGTGAGCGTCCGGATCAATTCATCTTTGATCGAATCGACATAGCCGATGACGCTGTAGGGAGCATGGTCTTTGATGTTCTGCACATCAAGGCTGCCGACAATGGCGATGGCATCGCCCTTTGCGGTGATCAGAAATGCCGAAGCCCACGTGCATGACGTGCCGAGGATCAAGTCGAGAGTGGGATCCGGCGACGATGTCGTCTCCCTGGCAAATGTCAGCCACACATCGACCTCTTTTTCTTTGCAGATCTCGATCGCTTGTCGTATTTTTTCTTTCACCATATATGAGGCTCCAGAGTTTAGAGAAAAAGAAATGGCGAGTTACACTCGCCATTCCCCGGTGGTTGCTGCAGGAGGGAGGCTACACATACAACCACCTTTATGCTTTCGTCTTCCAACCCTTTTACTCTGCGTTAACATTTGCCTATTTTTGTTTATTCCCCCCATTTTCTGCAGAAAGCCCAATATCAAGGACGATGCGCCAAACGCGTAGGACAGTGGATTTGGGTCAATACCCAGATCTAGCGGATTCGCGCTGTCATTGCCTCGAGAAAAGAATAAGGGATATCTAGAGTGCCGAGGGAAATATCCCCGTCGCGGCCGTGGCAATCGGATCCGCCGGATTCGAGGAGATCGTATTTTCGAGCTATACGGCCAAAGTGTTCGCGGAATCTGGCGGTGTGTTTGGGATGAATGGTCTCGATGCCGTCCAGACCATAGCCGATCAACAGGTTCAGCACTTCCTCACAGCAGCCGATCGTCACCGGATGGGCGAGAAAGGCCAAGCCGCCCGCTTCTTTGATGATCTGAACGGCACGTTGCAGTCCGATGTTCAGTTTGGGTATATCGCCCGCCTTATTCTCGCCGAGATATTTCTGAAAAGCCTCATAAGATGAAAAGACGTAACCCTCTTCGAGCAGAACTTGAGCGATATGGGGGCGGCCGATAGGGGCGCCATTGGCTTTTTGTTGCACCATCTCGTAGGGAATTTTTATGCCCTGTCGCTGCAGCACTCGGACAATTTCGCGTGCTCGGCCTTCGCGCGACTGCATGAGCAACTCGGCATAGCCTTTCAGGCTGCGGCTCGTCGCATCGATGAAATAGCCGAGCAAATGCACGTCGCAGCCTCGATGGGCGACGCCGATCTCAATGCCGGGGACAACATCTAAATGTGCTTTTAATCCCAGTTCGACAGCGACGGTCGTTGCAGCGACCGTGTCATGATCGGTGATAGAAATTGCGCGCAAGCCCCTGCGTTGTGCGACGGATATGATTTCCGCCGGAGTGAGCAAACCATCTGAACAGGTCGAATGAATATGCAAATCGATGCGGGCGTTCGTCATTGTCAGATTTTCGTGCATAGGTGTGCCAACCTAGTCAGACAAATCTTCGTCCTCTTGTTCCTTGTTCTTTTTGACAGCTGCCGCCGAAACCCATATGCTGATCTCATACAAGATGATCAATGGGCCGGCGAGCATCAGCTGCGTCATGACATCCGGCGGCGTCAGCAACGCTGCCGCGATAAAGATCACGACGATTCCGTAACGCCGTTTTGTGCGCAGAAACTCCGGCGTGAGGAGGCCAATTTTAGAGAGAAAAAATGACAACACTGGCAACTCGAACACAACCCCAAAGACGAGAATTAAAGTGACGACAAATCCAAGGTATTTGCCGATGGCGATCATATTCTCGGTATGCTCTTGAAAATTGAGCAAAAATTGCAGCGCAAATCTGAGAATGAGGAAATAGGCAAAAGCGCCGCCGACGAGAAAACACAAGACCGTGAAAAAGACGATGGGCGGGACGAGTTTTTTCTCTTTTGCCAGCAAGCCCGGGACAATGAACTTCCAAAACTCGTAAGCGACAAAAGGAAGGGCGAGAACCAGACCGGCAAACATCGCCACCTTGACGGAAATCATGAATCCCTCTGTGGGCGCCAAAATGACCAGGTTCATATTGGAAGGCGCCACCCAACGAAGGGCTTGTATGATCTTTTCATTGAAAATGAAGCAGATGATTGCGCCGATGATGATGGCGAGCAGACTGCGTAAGAGCGTCCATCGCAGCTCCTCGAGGTGGTCGAGAAAGGGCATCTTCTTTTCCGTATTTTCGCCCTCAATCTCATCATCGTCATCATCATCACCATTCTTCCCGCCGCCAGCCGCTTCCTGTTCTGTCGATTCCGAGCTCGCAGCTGACTCGTCGCCTCTCATTTCCCCTGCTTTTTGCGTCGCATCCGCAGCCGGATGAGCAGAGCCGTCGTAATAATATTCTTCACCGTATCCTTTGGGGCCTTCGGCATCGCCGCTTTGGCCTTCAATCGAATCCGGAGAGGTGCGATTCTCGATGTTCGTCGGTTCCTGTCGCTGCGCATCCTCGATCTTTGGATTCACTTTTTTCTTCTTATTTGCCATCCCTTACAAGCATTCCTTTCCAAATACACATCGCCATGATATTAAAGTGCCCCTTTTTTCAAAAACGAAGCAAGGGGCAAGATAATTAAAGCGTGAACGAAAATCAAGATTTAAATCAATTGCCGAGTTTGAGTCCTGAAAAGCCGAGGAAAGCGATGGCCATCAATCCGGCCATGATGAAAGCGATAGGGACGCCCCTCATCGCCTTTGGCACATCGGCCATTTCCAGTTTCTCCCGTACGCCTGCCATGAGCACCAGCGCCAGGGTGAAGCCAATGCCGGCGGATATGCCGTGCACAACGCTTTCGATGAAGGTGAAGCCCTGGTCAATATTGAGCAGCGATGCGCCCAGGATCGCGCAATTCGTCGTGATGAGCGGCAGATAGATGCCGAGCGATTTATAGAGTGCCGGACTGGTTTTCTGAATGACCATTTCGACAAACTGCACGAGGGCGGCGATCACCAGAATGAAGGAGATCGTTTTCAAAAATGTCAAATCCGGTGGCGCATCGCCGCCAAACGTTCGGAAAAAAAGATTGGCCGGCGTCGGCGAGAGAAAATAGGTATAGATCAACCATGTGACGGTCGAGGCCAG
>RQOI01000339.1 GCA_003854995.1 Candidatus Zhuqueibacterota bacterium | reverse complement strand
CTCTGGCGGACGACCTATGGTCCCGAATGGGATGCCGGCCACAAGGGCGCTCGCACGACGCCGACAGTGGTCGATGATAAAATCTATCTGATCAGCGGAACGATGCAGGTCACATGTCTGGACACGGCGGGAAAAATCGTCTGGCGCGTCGATATGGCGAAAGAGTTTGGCGCGCGAAATTTGCACTGGGGCATGACCGAATCCCCTCTTGTCGATGGGGATAAAGTGTTCTGCACCCCGGGCGGGACTGGAGCGATGATGGCGGCGCTGAATCGACAGAACGGCGAGATCATCTGGCAGACAAAAGGCAATGGCCAACTCTCTGCCTATTGTTCTCCGGTCATCATCGATCATAACGGCCGTCGCCTGCTGGTGACCATGACGGAGAAAGCGGTCGTCGCGCTTGCACCGGAATCCGGCACAATGCTGTGGAGCCTGCCGCATGTGACGCAATACGACATCAATCCCAATAGCGTGCTCTACAAAGATGGCTATCTGCATGCCATCAGCGGCTATGGCACGGGCGGGCAACTGTTCAAAATTGCTGCCGACGGGAAAAGCGCGACAAAGATCTGGGCGAACGAAGTGCCGGACAGCCAGATGGCCGGCGCGGTGCTGGTGGATGGCTATCTCTACTCCTCCGGCCATCAGAATCGTGGCTGGGCATGCGTCGAGTGGATGTCCGGCGACGTCAAATGGCAATCGCGCGACTATGGCGGCAAAGGTCCCATTATTTTTGCCGATGGCATGCTGTATCTCTACAGCGAAAAGGGCGACGTGGTGCTGGTGAAACCGAATCCGGACAAATTTGAACCGATCAGCGCCTTTAAAATGAACGACGGTTCCGGGGAACACTGGGCGCATCCGGTGATCAAAGACGGCAGGCTTTATATTCGGCACGGCGATGTCATGAATGTGTATGATATCGCGTCAAGATGATTTTTCACCTTAAGCACTGGCAGGGCATGCTGGATTTCAAGAATACGCAAAAATGGATCACCCTCGTACTTGTCTCTGTCGCCGGCATCACACTTGCGGTGTGGATGACGCGTGATCCGGTCGCTCATTTTGCCGAGTTTCAACCGGGCATGGATGACCGGCCCGAAGGTGCGAGTGCATCCGGCTCTGTCATCATCGGCTCATTTTTCCAGCCATTTGCCGGCAAGCCATCGCTATCCATTCGATCCAGCTGGCCGCGATTTAGAGGCGCGGAATTTGACAATATCAGCAAGGAACGAGTCGCCCTGGCGAACAGCTGGGATGAGGCTGGTCCGACCCAGCTCTGGTCGGTTGATTTGGGCGAGGGTCATTCCGGACCGATTGTGCACGACGGGCGAGTTTACATTCTCGATTATGATGAGCAAAATCGCCGCGATATACTCCGTTGTTTCTCCCTCGACAATGGTGCAGAAATCTGGCGGCGCGGTTATGACGTCCATATCAAGCGTAATCATGGCATGTCGCGCACCACGCCGGCCGTGCAGGATAGTTTTGTCGTCACCATTGGCCCTAAATGCCACGTCATGTGTCTTACGGCGGATTCCGGCGCGTTCAAGTGGGGCATTGATATTGAAAAAGAGTTTGCCAGCGAAATACCGTTGTGGTATACCGGGCAATGTCCGTTGATCGAAGATTCACTGGCTGTGATCGCCACAGGAGGAAAAGCGCTGCTCATCGGCGTACATCTGGAAACAGGCGCGATCGTCTGGCAGACGCCCAATCCGAACGGCTGGAAGATGTCGCATTCGTCGGTGATGCCCATGACCCTGTTTGGCAGGCGCTTGTACGTCTATTGTTCTCTCGGTGGACTTGTCGGCGTATCGGCCGACTCTGGCAGTCTAGGCCAGGTCCTGTTTGAAACGGCGGAATGGTCGCCCTCGGTCGTCGCACCGTCGCCGCTCCATATCGGCGACGGCAAAATCTTTGTGACGGCCGGCTATGGCTTTGGCTCCCGGCTGTTTCAGGTGCGGGAAGAGAACGGGAAATTCGACATTAAAGTGCTGCAGACGTTGAAACCGGACGAGGGACTCTGCGCCGAGCAGCAGACGCCTCTTCTCTACGAAGGCCATCTGTTCGCGATTTTGCCCAAGGACGCTGGCCCGCGCCGCAATCAGTTCGCCTGCTGTCCGGCTGAAAATCCAAGCGACATCATTTTCACCAGCGAACGCGACGAGAGATTTGGCCTGGGTCCCTATTTAATCGCTGACGGCAAGTTCTTCATTTTGAGTGATGATGGCGTGTTGACTCTGGCCAAGGTGAGCATAAAGAAATGGGAACCACTCGCCAAGGCGCAGGTTTTGAACGGACATGATGCCTGGGGACCGATGGCGCTCGTCGACGGTCGGCTGTTATGCCGTGATTCCAGACGCATGGTCTGCCTGGATGTGAGGGCTGATTGATGGCGGAGTCAAAAAATGACAGGATCTTGACCATCCTGGTGATCTTTTTTTCTGTCGCCGGAATGATCTACTTTGGTCTCTCTGCTGTTCGCTCGGATGGCAAAAAGACGGCGGGCAATCCGTTTCACTATGACATTGAAAATTTCAAAAAAGATGGCGCTGACCTGCGAACGTACAAAGAGGTCAAGGCGGTGCCTTTGACGCTACTAGCGCCGCATGCAATCGCCGTTGATCTGCGGGATAGAATTTATGTCACGAGTGGCGCGAGTGTCGTGCGGATTGATGCGGCGGGACAGATGTCGGTTTCGACCACTGTGACGGACGAGATCAATGCGATTGCCGTTTCTGCTGACGGTGATATCTATCTGGCTTTGCGGACGGCCGTGGAGGTGCTCGACTCGACCGGAACGCGCACAGCGAGCTGGCAGATTCCGGACCAGGCTGTGCTGACATCCGTCGCTGTTGCGGGCCGGGACGTCTACCTCGCGGATGCCGGCAATCGAGTTGTGTGGCGATATGACCTGCAGGGCACGCTGTTGAACAAGATTGGTGAACGGGATGAAGCCAGGGATATCGTCGGATTCCTCATTCCAAGTCCCTATTTTGATGTGGCCATTGATCCGGACGGCTTTTTGTGGGCGGTCAATACGGGGCGACATCAATTTGAGAACTATTTTCCCGATGGCGCCCTGCGATCATCATGGTCAAATTCGTCCATGGCCATCGACGGATTCAGCGGTTGCTGCAATCCGGCGCATATCGCGATTCTATCAGATGGCTCTTTTGTCACTTCTGAAAAAGGTATTTTGAGAATAAAAGTCCATAAGCAAATCGGTGCGCTGGAAGCAGTTGTCGCTACGGCGGATCAGTTTGATCCAAAGACGAGCTCTTTGGAGGTAACGGTCGATTCCAGAGATCAAATTCTTGTGCTCGATCCGCAACGGGCTCAGGTCCGCATTTTTCAAAAGAAGGAAGATCCACCATGAAAAATCGGCGAGCGTTCTTGAAAGATATTGCCCGCGCAATGGTGCTTGTTCTGATCGGCTGGGGTGCATTGTGGGGATTTCGACGGAAAAAGATTACAGCCGGTGCGAAAAGTGAGTGCAGCGCGAATTCGAGCTGTCGGGAGTGCAGTCGCTTCAACAGCTGTCAAAAAAGACAGGTAAGGTGTGAGACGGAAGGCGGCGAATCAGCGGAGCGCCGCCCTTTATCTTTTCTCAGAGGTTCATGATGAGTCTCAAAACAAGACGCGATTTTCTCAAATCGGGCGTGAATACAGCCGTCGCTCTTGCGATGGGTGGAGCAGCAGGATTCGTGGTCGGCAAGTCCGGCAAAGGCGATCTCGTCTGGCAGCTCGATCCGAATATATGTATCCAATGCGAAAATTGTGCGACGAACTGCGTGCTGCCCGAGTCCGCGGTGAAATGCGTGCATTCCTATTCCATGTGCGGATATTGCGATCTCTGCAGCGGCTATCTGGAGCCGGGCGCAAAATCCCGTGATACAGGCGCCGAGAATCAACTCTGCCCGACTGGCGCCATAAAAAGAACGTTCATCGAAGATCCTTACTTTGAATACGAGATCGATGAAAAATTATGCATCGGTTGCGGCAAATGCATCAAAGGCTGCGGCGCATTTGGCAACGGATCGCTTTACCTGCAGGTGAAACATGATCGCTGTGTGAACTGCAATGAATGTTCCATTGCGCGCTCTTGCCCGTCGAACGCCTTCAGGCGAGTGCCGGCGGAAACGCCATACATTTTACGCGGCGAAGAAGCGGATAGATATAGTGCACAAATCTGATAGCTCACTATGACCCGACATCTCAGATTTATACTCATAGCGTTTGCCGTTCTTTCTACAGCGGCCGCACCCGAACCCATCCAGAGGTTCCCGAAACCCGATTTTGAATCGGGGTATGAACGCCCCATCATGCAGACGCCAGCCAGTCGGGCGCTGACGCTGGAATATCTCGATGTGGTGGTGCTCATCGCCGCATTGTCATTGGCATCGTACTTTGTCTTGAAAAAACGATCTCGACGTTATCTCTTCGTCCTGATGCTGTTCTCGCTCATCTATTTTGGATTTTGGCGCAAAGGCTGCGTCTGTTCTGTCGGTTCAGTGCAAAATGTCGTCTTGGCCATGTTTTCAAATTCCTATGCCATCCCATTGACGGTCGTGGCGTTCTTTCTCCTGCCGCTCGTCTTTACGCTTTTCTTCGGGCGAACCTTTTGTGCGGCGGTCTGCCCGCTGGGCGCAGCGCAGGATATTTTTATTCTCAAGCCGAAATCGCTGCCCGGCTGGCTGAATGAGACGCTGAGCCTGATCCCTTATCTCTATCTGGGCTTGTCCGTCCTGTTTGCTGCCACCGGCGCCGGTTTCCTCATCTGTCGGTACGATCCGTTTGTCGGTTTTTTCCGCTTCGGCGCCAGTTTTGACATGATTCTGTTCGGCGCCTTTCTGTTGCTGCTCGGCACAGTGGTGGCGCGACCCTATTGCCGATTCCTCTGTCCCTATGGCGTGCTGCTGAATTGGATGTCGCAGTTATCCAGGAAACATCTGTCGATTACGCCGGCTGAGTGCATCAACTGCCGATTATGCGAGGCATCTTGCCCTTTTGATGCGATCAAGATGCCGACGGCAAAGTCAAATGAGAAGAAAGAGCAGAATACAAGGCGGCTGGCTCTCCTATTGGTATTGACGCCGCTCGTGATGGCGTTGAGCGGCTGGGCGGGCTCGTTGCTGCATGTGCCGCTGTCAAGAGGACATTTCACGGTGGCGCTGGCGGAAGAGATCAGGCTGGAAGATACGGGACAGCGAACAGAAAGGACGGACGAGACAGATGTTTTCCGTGCGACGGGCAAGTCGACGGCCCTGCTTTACGAGGAAGCTCGCCAGATTCAGCGCCAGTTCAGGACGGGCGGCTGGCTGCTCGGCGGTTTTCTCGGTTTGATTTTTTGTCTCAAGATGATAAAGCTTGCGATCCCGAGCGAGCAGTCGTTATACGAGGCCAATCGAGGCACCTGTTTGAGTTGCGGGAGATGCCTCTCCTATTGTCCGGTGGGCAAAGAGGGAGTGGATGTGGAGAGAATTCCGCAAGGTTGAGATTGCAGTTGAGGAGGTGCTCCTGAGCAGTTTCCTCACTTGTGTCCTGAAATGCGATAAAGGTCGATGATGAAGAACGTGAATATTTTCACAAAGGAGTTACTCTACGTCAGCGCGAAAAGAGCGGCGATTGTTGCGGCAGTTTTTGCGGCGGTGATGAGCGTTTT
>RQOI01000338.1 GCA_003854995.1 Candidatus Zhuqueibacterota bacterium | reverse complement strand
TGCGCATTTCTGTGACCGACCGCTGCAACCTGCGCTGCGTGTATTGTATGCCCCAAGAAGGCATACAAACCTGCGCGCACGACGACATTTTGCGCTATGAAGAGATCGAGATGGTCGTCCGGGCGGCGGCCCGGCTGGGCATCCACAAAGTGCGGCTGACCGGCGGTGAGCCGCTGGCGCGGCTGGGGCTGGCCGACCTGGTGCGCATGCTGGTCCGGGTGCCCGGCATCGACGACCTGTCCATGACCACCAACGGTACGCTGCTGGCGCGTCATGCCAAAGAACTGGCCGCGGCCGGGCTGAACCGGGTCAACATCAGCCTGGACACGCTCAAGCCGGAGCGGTTTGCTCAAATCACCCGCTGTGGCAAATTGCAAGATGCATTGGCCGGGATCGACGCGGCGCATCGGGCCGGGCTGGAGCCGGTCAAGATCAATGCGGTGGTTATGGGTGGGCTGAACGACGATGAGGTGGTCGATCTGGCCCGCAAAAGCATCACCGACGGCTGGCACGTGCGCTTTATCGAGTGGATGCCTGTTGCCATCCCGGTCGAGAGCGTCGAGACCGGCTGGTCAAACCGGGTTGTGACGGCAGCCGAAATCCGTGATAGAATAGAAGCGGCGCTGGGCGCGCTCGAACCGGCCCGCACCGCCAACGGCGCTGGCCCGGCCAAATATTACCGGCTGCCCGGCGCGGCAGGGACGGTCGGCTTGATCACTCCGATCAGCGAGCATTTTTGCGCCGGCTGCAACCGGCTGCGCCTCACCGCCGACGGCCAACTGCGGCCCTGCCTGCTCTCCGACGCCGAGATCGACCTGCGTATGCCGCTGCGGCGGGGAGCGGGCGTGGACGAGATCGAAGCGCTGCTGCGGCAGGGCATCGCGGCCAAGCCGTTGCGGCATCGCCTGGCCGAGTGCGAGCGGGTGGAGAATCGGGTCATGGCGCAGATTGGGGGGTGAAGACGTGATGCGTATTGCGTATTCCGTTGAGCATCCCGCGCAATACGATATATTATGATTCAGGAGGTGAAATGTCCCTAACTCATCTTGACGCTCAGGGGCGCATTCACATGGTTGATGTGGGCGACAAAGTGGACAGCGAGCGGGTGGCCGTGGCCAGGGGCGAGGTGTCGATGAAACCCGAAACGCTGCGCCTGATCGTCGAAAACGGGCTGCCCAAGGGCGATGTGCTGGCGACGGCGCAGGTGGCCGGGATCATGGCGGCCAAGCAAACGCCCAACCTGATCCCGCTGTGCCACCCGCTGCTGCTGACCCAGGTCGATGTGCAGTGCCGGGCCGACGAGGCGGCGTCGAAAATCGAGATCGCGGCGACGGTGCGCACGCGCGGCAAGACCGGCGTCGAGATGGAAGCGCTCACGGCGGTCAGTGTGGCTGCACTGACGATCTATGATATGGCCAAAGCGGTCGAAAAGACGATGCGAATTGAAAATATCCGCTTGGTTGAAAAGCGAGGCGGCAAGAGCGGGGATGTGGTGTTGGAAAACACCAATGCGTAAGGATTTTGGAAATGGACAGACAAAAATTGATCGCTTTTGGCTGGTATGGCGGCAAGTTCAGCCACCTGGATTGGCTGCTGCCTCTTTTGCCGCCGGCGACACATTATTGCGAGCCGTTTGGCGGCTCCGCGGCAGTGTTATTGAACCGTGAGCCGTCGCCGATTGAAACGTATAATGATCTGGATGGCGAGGTGGTTCATTTTTTTCGGATGTTGAGAGAGCAAAAAGATGCGCTGATCGAAGCCATTGGCCTCACCCCGTTCTCCCGAGAAGAATTTGAGCGGGCCATCGCGGAACCGACCGAAGCACTAGCGGATCTTGAGCGGGCGCGGCTTTTTTATGTTCGCGCCCGGCAGGTGAGGACTGGGCTGGCTCAAACTGCGAGCAATGGACGCTGGGCACACTGTCGCCTGACCAGCCGGGCAGAAATGGCCGGCGCGGTCTCCAGGTGGTTGGGCAGCATCGAGGATTTGCCCGAAATTGCACAGCGTCTGCTTCGCGTGCAAATTGAGCACGATACGGCTATTCAAGTGATTCAACGATACGATAGCCCAGAGACGCTGTTCTACTGCGATCCTCCTTATCCACACAGTTCTCGTGGGGACAGCAACGCTTATCGCTACGAGATGACCGATCAAGAGCACATTGCATTGGCTCATGTTCTCAAGAATGTTCAGGGAAAAGTGGCGTTATCGGGGTATCATTGCAGTCTGTTGGACGATTTATACGGTGAGTGGACAGCAATCGATGCTCCCCCCAAAAAAATCCACTCGGTCAAAACCGAGCGGGTCGAAGTGCTTTGGGTCAACTATGAGGTCGAAACAAAGGAGCAGCAAAAATGGCAGATGACCCTTCAACAATCCTTGATCTAGCCTGGCAGCGGGCATTGACAAGCGGCAAGACACCTTTGATTTCTGATCAAACGTTGTACGAGCAAATAGAACTGGTTGCGCATAGTCTACAAAATCGAGCCTGTGCCAGGTTTATCCTGGCATGTTCGCTTGCTCAAACGCATCAGCCTCACATAGACATTCGCAAACCGTATACCGAAATCGGCGACAATGATGCTTATTCAGGACGAACCTATGACGAGCGATATATACAGCATTTTGTGACTCAGAATGAACTCCCCTGTAATTCTACAACGGCTTTTCTGACGCCTGCGTTTCGCAATCGTAATGCAGTCTTGACGCCTGATCTCAATTTGGTTGGACGCCCACCCGCGATTTATGCTGCTGCCTTGTATCTGCTCGATGCCGTTCATCAGGGACATCTCTCTGCGGCAGACTTGTTGGCCGAGACAATCAGATGGCTGTTAGTGATCAGGGATGCCAAACGCGAGCGGATACGATCATTGCTCACTGAAATCAAAGCAGGGCAGGCTCAAACTGTGCTTTCTGCAGAAGGCATTGTCTCTCTAATCGAGCAGCATTTCAGCTTGCGGCATTCGAGCCGTCTGCCTGTATTGGCGATAGCGGCCATATATCAAGCAGCGCAAGATTATCTGGGAGAACGCGTTTTGCCGCTGGAAAGTCACAATGCTGCGGATAGACAAACAGGCGCCTTGGGCGATCTTGAAATTATCCTTGTAGACGATGCTCAAGTTGTCACCAGTTATGAGGTCAAGACCAGCGGGTAACACAAGATGATATTGATATTGCTGTCGAAAAAATAGCCCGCTATAATACACACATTGATAATTATATCTTTATCACTACGTATACTATCGATCATCAGGCGTTCGAATATGCCGCCACCAAATATGATGATCTTGGCGTGGAAGTAGTTATCCTGGACTGCATTGGTTTTTTGAGGCATTTTTTGCATCTGTTCTATCGCATACGAGTACAGTTTTTGGAGGCTTATCAGAACCTGGTTT
>RQOI01000337.1 GCA_003854995.1 Candidatus Zhuqueibacterota bacterium | reverse complement strand
GCGGAGAGGAAGGGATTCGAACCCTTGGTACCCATGGGGCACAACGGTTTTCGAGACCGCCCGATTCAACCGCTCTCGCACCTCTCCAACGCTACACTCATTCGAGACGCTGTCGGAGCTTTTTGAAAAAAGCTGCGATCAATTCGCTGCACTCGTCCTGCAGAATGCCGCCGATGATATTGGCCCGAACGTCCAGAAGGTCATTATCAGCGATCTGCAACTTGGAACCACAGGCGCCATATCGCGGATCAGCGGCGCCATAGACAATTGTGGATATTCTTGACAATAGAGCAGCACCGGCGCACATCATGCACGGCTCCAATGTCACATACAAAATGGAGTCATCCAGACGCCATGTCGCAAGGGCGTTCGCCGCTGCGGTGATTGCCAGCATCTCCGCGTGCGCCGTAGGATCTTGCAGCGATTCGATGAGATTATGACCCTTGCCAATCGCACGACCATCATGCACCACCACCGCCCCGACCGGGACTTCCATCTTTTCGCCCGCTTTGCGCGCCTCCTGCAAAGCGATTCGCATCCATGCTGCGTGATCGTGCAATGACATTGTCATAGTGGCACGCCCGAAGGGACTTGAACCCCTAACCTTCTGGTCCGTAGCCAGACGCTCTATCCAGTTGAGCTACGGGCGCATTCATATGTAAGAAAAACCGCAGCGCGTACGGGATTCGAACCCGTGTTATCGACGTGAGAGGCCGACGTCCTGGACCCCTAGACGAACGCGCCAATGCAGCTTGTAAATATATTGAAATAAAATTTCAATGTCAACTTTTTTTGTGTGGATCGCTGGCAGAGGATCTCCACGACCGATGCCGCAAGCGCATCATCGCGGCGTCAATAGACCACGCTGTCCCATCCATTTTTGGCACAAACCCATCCAGCCCGACAGGATATGATCCAGCTGGCCGAGGCCAAAACCATGCTGGCCCTTTTCAAAGATGTGCATCTCCCCCGGCACACCGGCACGGCGCAGGGCAAGATAAAAATAGATGCTATTTTCGGCCGGAACAGCCGTATCCTCGTCGGTGAGAATGAGAAATGTCGGGGGCGTCTCTGCAGTGACCTGCAAATCGCTCGACATTTCGCGCGCGAGCTCGTCAGCGACATCATCACCTAAAAGATTCCTCTTTGATCCGGCATGCATATAGTCCCGGGTCATGGAGATGACGGGATAGACGAGCACCATGAAATCAGGGCGACAACTTTGCCTTTTTATCGGCTGCGACGAAGCCGCATCGCCGTTGTCAAAATGAACGCCCGTTGATGACGCCAGATGCCCTCCGGCTGAAAATCCCAGCACGCCCACGCGAACAGGATCAATCTGCCATGCATCGGCGTTATGGCGGACCGTCCTGATCGCATGCTGAGCGTCCAGTAGCGGCACCGGATGTTCGGCGCCCGGGCCGCGTCGATAACTGACAATGATGCCGGCGACGCCGAATGAATTGAGCCATTGCGCCACCTGATGTCCCTCATGATCCATGGCCAATCCCCAATAACCGCCGCCGGGAAAGATCACGACCGCAGCGCCCGTCGGATCCTTCGGCAAATAGATTGTCAATTGGGGATCTTCCGCCGTCGCGTTTTCACCGAGGGGCGGTCCCTCTGGCCAAAGCGGCTGCACGATCGGTTCTGAATACAGCTCCTCGGAGAGCGACAGAGCCAAGAGACAGAACAGGGTAATCCACGATTTCACTTTTCAGGCCCTTTCATCCTTTTAAAAATATTCAGCTTTGATGTCAAAGATACAAAAGCGGCGGGCAAAAAACAAAGGAATACGACACTGGCATGTAACTATTACGTTGTTTGAATGGCAGAACATTCGTATTTTAGCCTGTAAACGACGCGGGAGACACATGCATATCAAAAGCATAAGGTTGCTGCACGATCGTTATCCGACGTGCGATTTCTATCCATTCAATCTGGAAATATTGCAGAAAACAACTGCGATCGAGCTTGCCAGCCCCATCACCTTCTTCATCGGCGAAAACGGCGCCGGCAAGTCGACGCTGCTGAAAGCGATTGCCAACAAATCCTATATACACATATGGGATGCACCACCAGTCAGGCGGATCAAGCCCAATCCGTACGAACAGCTGCTGCATCAGGCCATCAACATCAGCTGGACAGATGGCCGGGTGCCGGGCTCCTATTTTGGCTCGCAGATTTTCAATCGCTTCACCTATTTGCTGGAAGAATGGGCCGCGGCAGATCCGGGGCTGATCGACTATTTCGGCGGACACTCTTTGATGACATTGTCACATGGACAATCGCTGGTCGCATTTTTCAAGACACGCTATAAAATCAAAGGTCTCTATCTGCTGGATGAGCCGGAGACGGCCCTGTCTCCGCGCAGCCAACTCGATCTTGTCAGAGTGCTCAAGGATGCCGCCGCGCTAGAACAGGCGCAATTCATCATCGCGACCCATTCCCCTATTCTCCTGGCCACGCCTGGGGCTGAGATATGGAGCTTTGATGCGGCGCCTATTCGACCCATTCCCTATCGCGAGACAGACTATTACAACTTTTATCGCGATTTCATGAACAATATGGACTGTTATCTGTCGCCAAGTGAACTCGACCCACGTTAGCGCGTCTCGTCACGACCCGATTTCCGGCGCGCGTTTAATTTCTGCGTCCGTAAAGATGTCAGCATCATCCCGACTTGTCGAAGAGAACTCTGAGAGCACCGCTCCCGCAGCGCCGCCTTGAAACCAATGCAGCGTATCGGGCGACAGCGTGTACTGATCTCCTGGCCGTAAAACGACTTGATGCCAGACAGTGAACGTCTCCTTTTTATCTTCCGGCACCGTCGCTTTGGGATGTGGGGTGGGCGCGCCCGGGACGTACAGATAGACCTCTCCCCAGCGGCACCGAAAGGTCTCTTCCTTTCCAGGCGCAGAGGCTATTTCCGGGTGCCGATGCTCCGGACAAATCTGGCCTGGAAACAGCACCAACTCCTTGGCGCAGACGCGATCGGTATTCACATAGACGACGAGCTGCAGTCCAATCTCCTGCAAACGGTTGAGGCCGAAATCCGCGACCTCGATGTCGCGCACTTCTCTCTCGGTCAGAGCAATGCCGGCGTTTGCCATAAAGTCCATCGCTCTCTTTTGCGCGTCGTTATAATCTTTTTTGCTGATCATGCTTTTCTCCGCTAGAATTGATCGGGTGAGCGCCCTTCCACCAGGTAAGCATGCCGACTGCCAAATCCTTTGATCTCAAACGGACCGACGCGTCGGGCGGTCACTTTTCCCGCCAGGCCGATAAAAGTTCTCTCGCTGACGATCACCTGCTCCGGACCGGCCACGGACATGAGTCGAGCCGCATAATTCATATTTGAGCCGATGGCCGTATAGTCTTTGCGGTCATAGCTGCCAATTTGTCCGAGCACCACTTCGCCGGTGTGGATTCCTATTCCGATATTGATTTTCGGCCGACCCGTGACCTCCCAATCGATGTTCATCTTTTTCATCTCTTCCTGCATAGCCAGAGCGGCATCAACGGCCATCTTTTCATGCGTACCGGTTGGCGATGATTGAGTGAATAACGCGACGATCTCATCGCCGACATACTTGTCGACCATGCCGCCATGGTTCATTATGATCGGCGTCATCGCGCTGAAAAAATCATTCAAAATGCGAACCGTCTCTGTCGGGTCCATATCTTTTGTCAATCGGCTGTAGCCGCGGATATCGGCGAACAGCATGCTGATCTCCAGCCGGCGGCCGGTGCTCTTGTCGGCGCTGCGTCCCATCAACGCTTCTTCCACATCTCTGGTGGCTTCAGAGCCAATGAGTTGACTCAGGCGCTTGAATTTTTCTTCCTGAAAAATATAGTTATCAATAATACGGTTGACCGACTCGACGAGCTGCAAATCCTGCATGTTGAAATGCAAGTCATCTTCCTTGTTGATGAGGACAGTCGATCCGAGAAATCG
>RQOI01000336.1 GCA_003854995.1 Candidatus Zhuqueibacterota bacterium | reverse complement strand
TAGACGGAGACCGATTGTTCGCCCAGATCCGGCGTGTTGGAGATGTTGACCGGCGCTGACCAGCTGGTGCCGTTGTGCACGCTGATTTTCAGATCCGTATGAAAGGCGAAATATTGCGGACCAAAGGCACTGTCGACATCGGCGAGCGCCTGGTAGTTGCCCTGCATTTCCTCCCAGACGAGGACCAGATTGGGTTCGCCTGCCTGCGGATCCCAGTTGGCGACCAGGTCAAAGTTGGAAATCGGGCCATCATCATAGTTTTTGCCCCAGTTTCCGGCCCCGCCGTGTTCCCAAATGCCATCCGAGAACCAGACGTATTTCTCGCCGGCGGCCGGGAATTCGCATTCAGCCAGCGTGGTGATGGTGTTGGAGACATTGTTCCAGTAGAGGAGCTGCGGTTTGGGATGTTCGGTGCCGTCATAAAAGCTGGCATTCACATCGCCGACGCACGCCGAGCTGTGTGTCCTCCACCAGTCATCGGCTACCGGGCTAGTTCCGGGGAAGTAACTCACCGTATCGATATAGACATCAATATAGGCGGCATCGTAAACGACGTGCAGATTGCCCGCATTACAGTAGCTGATTTGGATGTCGGTGTAGGGCTTGGGATCATTGTTGGGAATGTTGGTGCCCTCTTTTTGACCTTCGGTGTCATAGAGCATGATGATCGATCCATCGGCCACACCGGCCGCCCAGTCATCCGGCCAGATCTCGCCGCCAAAGGAACCGATGGTGATGTCCACCTGGCGTCGCGGATGCAGACCGGCAATGGCGACCTGGTCGCCGTTAGGTGAGACCGCCAGGTCCGCACCTTGGGTGGCGGTATTCATGTACCCTTCATAAAAATCGCCGGGATTCTTGCCCGGAACATCGCTGCCGGCATCCACCTGGTACATCTGGTAGATTTCGCCGAAATTGGTGCCGTCAAAGTTCCAGTAGGCGACGTCGCTGCCGCCCGGGTTGGTCAACAGGCAGTGGGCGATGCCGGTTTGATTGTTCACTTCAAGCTCGAACGGATTGGCATAGTAGGCGTCGGCGTAATAGTTCTTGTCTTCCTGAACGCCGAGCGGTTCGATCGCTGTGCCATCTGCGCTCAGCTGCGCCATGGCCTGCAGGTGCATCTGATTGGCATAGCTGTAGACGCGGCTGCCGACACCATAGTACATGTAGACCGGCGTGCTGTTGTGGCCGCCATCGATCCAGACGACAGCAGGTTGCAGTGGCTTGGTCGGTTCCTGTGACGGAATGGGCAAAGTCACACCCGTGGTCGCGTTCGCATACGTGACCTGGAATCCGGTGTCACCCTCTGCCACCCAGGTTTTGCAGTAGGCGAGGTGCACCGTGCCGTTAGCATCGACGCAGATCTGCTGTCCGATGGTGCCAACGTACCAATAGTATTGATAATCGGTGCCGGTGTGATCGACGACGACTGGATCACCGGCGTAAAGAACTGCAGCAAAAGCAAGAGCCAAGAAAAGTAAAGTGATATTTTTCATTTTTTTCTCCTCATTCACACATTAAATTGAAATGAACTAACCGTAAGATCACTCTCCGTCATCACCTCCTTTTGTCATGTGTTCACCATAGGATTGCTCGCTCCTTCAAGAGCGAGTTGTTACGGGCATCACCTCGCTTTCTCAATTTTTAAGATTTTCTATGAAAAAGAGTGCCAACTTGTTCTTTCATGTCGTTCAGGGCGAATGGCATCGTCACATGGCCTTGACGGGTTCCTGAAAAATCTGCTGCAGAATGATCGAAACGGCGCCCAGAGAGACCGAATTGACCGGCAAGGATGATGGCACGATGTCGATCTGCCGTTCCGCCAGCAACAGGCCTCTGTGGCGCAGTGAGTCCTGAACGGGCTTGAAAAGGGATCCTTTTGCCGCGGCAATTTCGCCGCCGATGACGATCATCTGCGGATCGAGCAGATTGATGACAGCTGTCAGCTCGTCCGCGATGATCTTGCCGACAGAGTCAAAAAAATCTTTGGCGACCGGATTCTCGTCAATGGCGGCGATGAGGTCGCTCAGATGCACGTCATCTAGGTCAATTTTCGACTGGCCGTTGATAAAGTGAGCATCGCGAAAGCCGCACTGATCGCGGAGAATTTTCTTGATGTTGAGATCATAGGGAGTCGCTTCACCGGCCAGCATATTGGCGCCGCGATAGATGTCGTGCTTTAAAACAAGGCCAAAGCCAATACCAAAGACGTCCTTATCGACGACGACGAGCACGAACACGAAATGATCTGTCTTTTTCCTGGCGCCGAACCATTTTTCGGCCAGAGCGGCGGCGTTGGCGTCGTTTTCTATATAAATCGGTATGTCGTAGTGCTTTTGCAGCGATTCCCGCAGCGGGATGGGACTTGCATGGCGCAGCAAGCTGGTCCGCAGAATGATGCCGCGCGTGACATCGACGAGCCCGGAGACGCCGATGCCAATGCCCAGCAGCTGCTGACGGTCAATATTCTTGCTCTGTAAAATGTCTTTGATGACAATGATGATCTGTTCTTCGATATCGTGGATGGAGGCAAATCTGTCCGTCGCCACTTGCTGTTCGGCGATGATCTGCGATTTGAGATTGACCAGGACAGCCCGTATTTCATTCATCTCCAGCTGGATGCCAATGGCATAGCCATGGTGGCCGCATATTTCCCACAGCGTCGGCGGTCGTCCGCCCATTTTTGTCGACGCACCGATGCCGATCTTGGTCACAAGGCCCTGACTTTCCAGATTCTTGAGAATTTTTTGCACAGTGGACGGGCGCATGCCGGTGATTTTGGCCAGCTGCGCTCCGGAGATGGGGGAATCCGTGCGCACGAGATCACGGATGACAGTGCTGTTGATGCTTTTCAGGAGACGATGATTGCCGGTGAGGATTGTAAAACGATCGTTCATCATTCCCCATGGGGTGGTTGATAGATCGGTTAATTTATTCAATGGAAAAACATATTGAATTATTTCATATTAGTCAAGGTTTATTTTTGCTTTTCACTCGCCTGATCTTGGCGCGGCCCTCGGCCGCAAGCAAAAACAACTAAACCGCAGAGGACACCGAGAATCGCAGAGGAAAAGAAGCGAAATCAGGCAATATCTCTGCGAATCTCGGCGCCCTCAGCGGTTGGCTTGTAACTTTGCAAAAAAAAACAAAATGTTGCTGATTTGTATTACGGATAAAGGAACAACCGCGGATTGACGTCTACGGAAAGTGTCGCAGACCATCTCTCCCGGGCGAAATAGGCCTTGATTTTGATCCGTCAGACAGCTAACTTTTCAGCGCGACAGGGGGGAGAACGCGTCGAGACCGATCACGCAGGCGATGAAGGCAAAGATTTTGAATCCATGCAGACGAGGCACGCCATGAAGGGTAAAAATTTTATCTTTTCATTCCTCTTGTTGTCACCGTTCCTTCTATCAGCGCAGGATTTCTGGCGACAGGTCAATTTCCCGGCCGGCAGCGGCACGATCTTTTCCATCATCCATATCGACGGCGCGACCTATTTGGCCGGAACATCGTCCGCCATTTATGTCTCGCACGATGACGGTGAAAACTGGAGCAAACAGAGTGAGATAGCGGCGACGACCATAACCGCCGCCCTGCTCAAAACAAAGCCGGGCACAATCATTGCCGGCACGTCCCGCGGCGCCTACAGATCCACAGACAGAGGCGTCACCTGGACGCAGTGCAACACCGGCATCGACAATCCGGATCTTTTTTCGCTGCTAGAGACGTTCACTGGCAAAATCTATGCGGGCGCTGATAAAGGCTGTCTCTACGCGTCGACGGATGATGGTCAAACCTGGACGAAAGTATTGGCGGCTGCCGGGACCACCATTTTCGAATCTCTGGCCATGAATTCCAGGGACATGGTCTTTGCGGGCACCTATAATGCGTATGGAAGCGAGGGCGTCTATAGATCGACTGATGACGGAACGACCTGGACCAAGAGCGCCACGGGTCTGGTCGGGGCGACGGCCTGGACATTGAAAGTGACGGCCGGCGATCTCATCTATGCCGGCTCCAGCAAGGGGGTGCACAAATCGACGGATGATGGCGCGACCTGGCAGCAGCTCATCAATGGCATGCCCTCCGCCTATTCCACCAATTGTCTGGCGCTGTGCGACAATGGCCATCTCTATGTCGGCACGGTGCTGAATGGTGCCTATTATTCGACGGACGGCGGTGCGTCGTGGAACGCTCTCAACAGCGGCCTGACCAACAGGATGATGCAGGTCATGGCGCTGATGGACGACGGCCATCTGCTCGCCGGCGGCAGCAACAGCGCGCTATTCAAAAGCAATAGTATGGTGACGGAGATTGAAAAAAGCCCTGCGCAAAGGCCGGATGATTACTTTATCTGCCAGAATTATCCCAATCCGTTCAATCCCGGCACGATCATCAAATATTCCATTCCGGCGAATGCCTTTGTCACCCTGCAGGTGTACAATCCCATCGGCAAAGAGCTGGGCACACTCGTGCACGAGAGGCAAGCCGCCGGGACCTATGAGGTCAAATGGCAGCCGGAATCCGCCCCTGGCGGCGTCTATTACTATAAAATCAATGCAGGGAGTTTTAGCCGAACGGGCAAGATGACTTTGCTGCGATGAGCCGGTCAAAGTGGTTGAACAGGTGAATTTCGGACATCATCATGTCACTTTTTCTCATCTACATCGTGTTGGGGCTCGCGCTCCTCTATTTCGGCGCCGAGGGACTGGTGCGCGGCAGCTCGTCGCTAGCCCTGCGGCTGCGGATTTCACCGCTGGTCATTGGCCTCACCGTCGTCGCCTTTGGCACCAGTATGCCAGAGATGGTCGTCAGCATCAAAACCGCCCTGAGCCAGCAAGGCGGCATAGCGATCGGTAATGTCGTCGGCTCGAACATTTTCAACATTGCGGTCATTTTGGGTCTTTCATCCGCCATCGCGCCGCTGAAAATCCGGCTGCAGATCATCCGCATCGACACGCCGATCATGTTCTTCGTCGTTTTTCTATTTTTTCTGCTGTTCCGCGACTTGACGATCGACCGGCTGGAAGGTGCTTTTTTTCTGCTGCTGCTGATCGTCTACACGTATGCCAATCTCTATTTTTCCAGACGAGCGGGCAAGCGCGCCAATGAGGAATTTTCCGACACCCTGGGCGTGGCCCATTATAAAAATGTGTTCGTCGAACTGGCATTCATTTTGGGCGGACTCGCCATCCTGATCGGTGGCGCCAATCTGCTGGTGAACGGCGCCATCGGCCTCTCTCGCCTGATCGGGATCAGCGAGACGGTCATTGGTTTGACCATTGTCGCGGCCGGCACCAGTCTGCCGGAACTGGCGACATCGGTGGTGGCCTCGCTGCGCAAAGAGGCTGATATTGCCATCGGCAATATCATTGGCTCCAATATTTTTAATATTTTAGCCATCCTCGGCGTCGCCTCGGTCGTCTCGCCGATTTACGGTCAAGACATCGGCAGAATCGATATTTATGTGATGTTGGGCATCTCGCTGCTGTTGTTGCCGATGCTGCGCAGCGGATACAGGCTCAGCCGCCTGGAGGGCGCCTTTTTGCTGATCACATACGGCTGTTATCTCTATTACCTGCTGACGAGGTGAACGCCCACCGCAGATGAAGAAGCGCCAGAACGTATCTTGAGGCACTTGATGAAGCGCGTCATCCACACACTGGTTCTGCTGTCCCTGACAGGACGCCTCTTCGCATCAGTTCCGACGGGCATTGAACGCGGCATCGGTCAAGTTGGCCCTGCAGGTGACCCGATCAGACAGACCGATTTTTCTTATGGCACGTTCGATCGCCTGGCTGATTTCCGCCACGCGGCATTCGACACTGCCGCAGATTTCGCCAGAGCGTCCTTTGGCGGCGCCGATTTTTTCGCTGCCAGATTCAATGGCTTTGCTTATTTCTGGCGCGCCGCATTCGCCGGCAGCGCCTCTTTTAGCCGAGCTCAGTTCGACAGCGCCGCCTATTTTGTCGGCTGCGCCTTCCGTGGCGGCGCCGATTTTGGCCAGGCTTCTTTCAACAGTGCAGCCGATTTTAGAGGCGTCCTGTTCGGCGGTGACGCCGATTTTAGCCAGGCTACATTCCATGACACAATGGATCTCAGGGGCGCCACCTTTGCGGCCGCAGCCCATTTTGCCGACGCCGTCTTTCAGCATGATCGTGCCAATTTCACCTTCACGGTCATCAAGGATGACCTCATCATCGGTTCGTCGAGCCGCGCCGTGCAGACCTATAATTTCAAAGACGCTGTTTTCAGCCCAAAAGGCAGGATCGTCATCGTCAATCGCGTCAAGCTGCACATTCCGTTGGAAAAGATGAAATTCGTCACCATCGCCGATCATCTGGACTATTATAGCAAAAAGAGCCTCATCGAATTCATCAAGGATGCAAGTTTCAAAGCGGACGGCAACAAGTTTGCCCGCGAGCGTCTGGAACTCGATTATATCTATGCAAAATCGACAATGTACCAGGATAAGGTTTTCGGCGAGTCTGAAAACAGGCTCTATCAGCTATGGAAATGGCCGCGATGGGGGAGCAACCTGCTGTACGATCTCACCATGGGACTGGGCTTTCGGCCATTTCGACTGGTTTTTTGGCTGCTGGGGGTGATCCTGTTCTATGCCATCCTCTATTCGCTGACAATGGCGGATGATGTTGCCACGTTCATCCGTCAGCAGGCCAGAGGCGAAGATCAGCCGAGCGCACGTGGTGAGGATCTCGCATCACCTGTCGCGACTTTAATAAATTGCCTTCATTTCAGCGCGTCAGCTGTGTTGACCTGTCGACGGCATAAATATATCCTCACCTGCTTTCCTGAGAGAGAGAAAATCGTCATATTCAGCGAATGGCTTTTCGGGCTCATCATCCTCATTTCATTCATAACGCTGTCAAAACCCGGTGCGATACCCAACGCCTTCAGCGGCTTGCTCTTTCGATAGGGCATTTTTGACCAACACAAATAATGCTTGCGAAAAGGACTCGATTATTGTATAATAAAATATCTCTTGACAAGCTGGGATCTCACAGAGCTATGTTCTCGCCGAGACGAAAATACGTGCTGCGCTGTCGATACACCTTTGACTTGCTATATTTGCCCGCTTTACGCAAACACTTTATGGTCCATTCACCATACACAGGAAGGCGATCATGAAAATGGCGCGACTGCTGTCCCTTGTATTGCTTTTCACTCTTTCCTGCGGAGAAAAGAAAATCGTCGATACCTCGCAAAAGACATGGGCTGAAAGACTGGGTTATCCGTCTGACAGCAGAGTGATCATTCTGCACGCCGATGATTCCGGCATGTGCGCCGAGGCCAACGAAGCCCTGGCGGCGTACATGGCGAACGATTACATCCAGTCCTCGTCCGTGATGATGCCCTGTCCCTATGCCGAAGCGGCCATGGCCTGGTACGCTGAACATCCGGACAAAGACATCGGCCTGCACCTGACATTGACCAGCGAGTGGAAGTCCTATCGCTGGCCGCCGCTCGCGCAAAATGTGTCGACGCTCGTCGAT
>RQOI01000031.1 GCA_003854995.1 Candidatus Zhuqueibacterota bacterium | reverse complement strand
TCCATGCTCGGCGAGGCGGATGCGGGCATACTCTTTCGTCCGCCGCAAAACGTGGCGGACGCGTTCCCCCAGTTTCCAGTGGCGCGAGATTACGACGAGCTGAAAGGGGCGTTTGAGCGCGCCGAAAAGAAAGTGACGGCGAATCTGTAGGATAACATCATGAAGCATGGCATCGCATTGATAGGCTCAACTGTCGTCGACGAGGTGCTGCCGGTCATCGAACCGGGAGGCTTGACCTATGTCGATGCGCAAAAATTCGTAGCGGAAGGGGAGCTACGCGGCGAAAAAGCGACGTTCAGCGTCGGCGGCATGGCCACCAACGTGGCCGTCGATCTGGCCAAAATGGACGGCGGCTATCCACTGGCGCTGTTCGGCAAGGTCGGCGATGATTTTCGCGCCGAGATCATTTTCGCAACCCTCGTCGAGTATGGCATCGATATGACGAACGTGCTTCTCGATCCCGACAATGAGACATCCTCGACCGAGGTGATCCACTTCCGCCAGCCCGACGGCTCGGTCGAGCGCATTTTCCGCCACAGGCTGGGCGCTATGGGCGCGTTTGCGGCATCAGATATCAATATCTCGCGCCTGGCGCCGTTCAAAATCGCCATGTTCGGCTATGGCCTGCTGCTCCCGCAACTTGATCTGGCGGACGAGGCTTATGGCACGCGGCTGGGTTCGGTTCTGGCAGCGACGCAGCAGCTGGGCGTCAAGACGGCGCTCGATTTTGTCTCGCCGGATGAAGAAAACAGATTCAAGTTCTTACGCTATCGCAAGACCATACGATATGTCAATATCGTTTGCATCAACGAGGATCAGGCCTGTTCATTGACCGGGTTGACCGCGCCGAAAGATGCCTGCATCGCCCTGGTGCAGGAACTGGGCGCCGAGATCGGCGTGGTGCATTGCGGCGCAAAAGGACCCAATTACGCCTGTTCAAAGCCGACAGGCCTGATCGAACAGGAAAATTTTATCGTCGCAAAAGAGGAGTGCAAAGGAAATGCCGGCGCAGGCGACGCCTTTGCGGCCGGCTTCCTGCACGGCGTGCACGAAGAGTGGCCAGTCGAGAAATCTCTCCGATTTGCCGCAGCTGCCGCGGCCATCAGCCTGCGCGACGCATCGGCCACTGGCGCGATGAAAAACCAGCACGATATTTTGAACTTTATGAACAGAGAGTAATCCCATGTTTCGCGTTGTCAAATTTGGCGGCAGCTCGCTCGCCACATCGGATAGGGTCAAAAATGTCGCGGCGATCACCAAGGGAATTGCCGCGGAGGGACATCCGACTATCGTCGTGGTCTCCGCCATCGGCAACATCACCGATCAACTCATAGACTGCGCTAAAACGGCGGAAAGAAACGGCGCCGCGGCCTTTGACAAACTGGACAAAATCAAAGAGCGTCACTATGAAGTCTATCCGGAGGAGATGCGCGACCGCGAGACCGAAAAGAGCATAGCGCTCCATTTTGACGAGCTGCACGATATCCTGAAAGCCGTCAGTCTCATTCGCGTCTGTTCCGGCCGGACCATGGATTATATCGTCTCTTATGGCGAACGCATCAATGCACGACTGCTGACAAAGCTGCTGAAAAACAGCGGTTCCCTTGCCGACTCTGTCGATGCCCGCGAGATCATTCTGACGGATAAAAAACACGACGGCGCTCGGGTGCTCATCGATCCGACCTATGCCAGGATCGTGGAGCGTTTCACTGACAATCTGATCTATGTCGTCACCGGCTTCATCGCTGCTAGCGAAGACGGCGTAACCACGACGCTGGGACGCGGTGGCTCGGACTATACAGCGGCGCTCATCGGCGCGGCGCTCGATGTCGATCGGATCGAGATCTGGACCGACGTCGACGGTTTCATGTCCGCTGATCCGCGCATCGTCGATGCCGCGTTCGTCCTGCCGACAGTCAGCTATGAAGAGGCGATGGAGCTCTCCTATTTCGGCGCCAAGGTGATTCAGCCGGAGACGCTGCGGCCGGCAGTGCAGAAGGGTATTCCGGTCTGGATCAAAAACAGCTTTTTCCCGGAAAGGCCGGGCACAAAAATATCCGGCGCGTCGAACGACAACGACCATCCAGTCAAAGGCATCGCCTCCTTTCATAATATCTCCCTCATCAATGTGCAGGGCAGCGGCATGGTCGGGGTGCCGGGCGTATCCGGACGACTGTTCGGCGCCCTGGCGCGCGAAGGCATCAATGTGATCATGATCACGCAAGCCTCTTCCGAGCATAGCATCTGTTTCGTCATCCAGTCCAAGGAGGCGGAAGCTGCCAGGAGAGCGCTGCAGGCCGAGTTCGAATCAGAGCTCATCTCCGGCAGAATTGACGAGATCGAGATCCGGGACAAGCTCGCCATCATAGCAGCTGTGGGCGAAAACATGGCCGGCCATCCGGGCATTTCCGGCAAGCTGTTCAAGGCCATCGGCGAAAATTCGATCAACATCGTGGCGATCGCGCAGGGATCGTCCGAGCGCAATGTCTCTCTCGTGGTCAATGAGGTCGATGCGGTCAAGGCGGTCAATGTCATTCACACCGCCTTTTACCTGTCGCATCGCGTCTCGCATGTCTTCATCGTCGGCACCGGCAACATTGGCTCGACCCTGCTGGCGCAGATGCGAGAGGAGCTGGATGAGCTGTTCGAAAAGCATGGCCTGCTGATGCGCGTCTGCGGCATCGCCAATGTCGATCGAATGGTGATCGACGATCAGGGCATTGATCTCAACAACTGGCAGAGCCTGGTGGCTGAATCTCCGGTGAAAACAGATATCGATGCGTTGCTGCGCAAGATCAAAGATTTGAAACTGCAAAACAGCATCATGGTCGATGCGACGGCCAGCGAGCGGGTGGCCGGCAAATATGTCGATTTTCTGCAGGCCGGCATTCACGTCGTGACGCCGAACAAGAGGGCCAACACGATGGCGCAGGCCTACTACAATGAGCTGAAAGCGCTGACCCAGGAGCATCGGC
>RQOI01000335.1 GCA_003854995.1 Candidatus Zhuqueibacterota bacterium | reverse complement strand
CGGCGTTGATGCTGTCAAGGTGGGAATAGGCCCGGGATCGATTTGCACAACGCGCGTCGTGGCCGGGACAGGGGTGCCACAGCTGTCAGCGATCATGGAGTGCGCTGACGTGTGCGCCAAGCATGACATCCCGCTGGTCGCAGACGGCGGCATCAAGCAGACCGGCGACATTGCCAAAGCTATTGGCGCCGGCGCCGATTCTGTGATGCTGGGAAACATGCTCGCCGGAACCGAAGAGAGCCCGGGCGAGATGCTCATCTTTGAGGGTCGCAGCTACAAGGTCTATCGGGCAATGGGATCGTTGAGCGCCATGCGCGGCGGCAGAGGCGATCGCTATTTCCAGGAGGGCGAACGAGATATGAAAAAGCTGGTGCCCGAGGGCATTGAAGGACGCATCCCGTACCGCGGCAGGTTGAGCGATGTCGTCTATCAGATGATCGGCGGTTTGCGCGCGGCCATGGGCTATTGCGGCGCCGCGACGCTGGCGGATTTGAAAGAAAAGGCGCGCTTTGTTCAGATAACTCCAGCAGGACTGCTGGAGAGTCATCCGCATGATGTTCAAATTACGCACGAAGCGCCCAATTACTCGCCAAAAGGCAAATGGGCGCAAATTTAATTTTCCGGAACAGCCATTAAAAAAGCCGGGCTCTATGAGCTCGGCTTTTTTGCACGCCATTCACTCATTTTTCCAGCTTTTGCACCACAGCTGCGAATTTCGATTTTTGATTTGCAGCTTTGTTTCGATGGATGAGTCCCTTGTTGACTAATTTATCGAGATACGACGATGTCTCACGATACAGTTTTTCGCCCTCTTCTTTGTCCTGTACAGCGCGCATCTTTTTGATTTGCGTCTTCAATCGGGACATATATTGCTTGTTACGTTGCGCATCGCGCTCGTTCGTCTTGATTCTCTTCAGCGTGGACTTGTGATGTGCCATTGAAAACCTTTCTGCTAAAATAATATTCAAAGCAAGCTATTTTAGCAAAATTTCTCTTAAATATCAATAAAAATTTTACTAATTTGCAGTCGCGGGGGCATATTATCCGGAGGCTGGCTATGATCGACATTCGTCCTGTATCTTTAAAAAAAGAGTTGCGGCAATTCATCACATTGCCGTGGAAAATCTATAAAGACGATCCATACTGGGTGCCGCCTCTCATTGCCGATCAATACAAGCTTTTTGATAAAAAAAACGGCACATTCTTTTCATTCGGGCAAGCGGAGTTGTTCATGGCTTTTGACGGAAAGGAACCGCTGGGCAGAATTACTGCGCATATCGATTTCCAGTATGAAAAATACCGCGATGATCGCTCCGGCCGTTTTGGCTTTTTTGAGTGCGTCAATGACCAGTATGTCGCAGATTTGCTCTTTGATCGCGCCGAGGAATGGGTCAGGGCCAAGGGGAAAAAAAGGATTGAAGGCCCCTACAACTTTACTCTTTACGATGCGAGCGGCGTCCTCTATGAGGGATTCGATTCAATGCCCGTGGTCCTGCTCACCTACAATCCGCAGTACTATAACGATCTGCTCGTCAATGGCGGTTTCGAAAAGGCGATCGATTGGTACGCTTTCATGGTGCGGGACACGGTTGAGTTGCGGCCATCTTTCAAACGCATTCGAGAGCGCGTCCTGCAACAGGGTATACGCATTGAACGGCTCGACATGAAAAAGCTGGATGCGGCTGTTCAGTACATCGGCCCGATTTTCAATGAGGGCTGGATGGATAACTGGGGACATGTGCCCTTCACCGATGGCCAATTGCGCGATTTGCGGCAAGAGCTCAAATATGTCGTGGAGCCTAACCTGACCTATCTGGCCTTCTTGCAGGATGAATGCATCGGTTTCTCTTTGAGCGCCAAAGATGCCAATCCGGCGTTGAAAAAAGCCAACGGCAGGCTGTTTCCCTTCGGCCTGCTGCGAATCATGCTGGAGATGCGAAAGATCAAGCGACTGCGGACCATTGCGATGGGCGTCCTGAAAGAGCATCGGCACAGGGGCCTGGATACGCTCTTTTATTTGAACACCATTGAGGAGGGCATTCAAATGGGATACAGAGAGTCCGAGTGCTCGATGATCGTTGAAACCAACCAGAGCATGATTGCGGCGCTTGAACGTCTCGATGCGGAAAGATATAAAACATATCGTTTCTATCAAAAAGAGCTATAGCTTTATGGCATACGAAAAAGAGCTCAACGTGGCGCTGAACGCCGTGCGAAAAGCAGCGGCACTTTGCACGAGCGTTCAATTCAGACTATTAACTGCAGATACGATGCTGAAAAAGGACAGGTCGCCCGTCACCATTGCCGATTACGGCAGTCAGGCTGTCATGAGCGCTCTCCTGGCCAAATCTTTTTCAGCAGATCCTCTCATCGGCGAAGAGGATATCGATGAGCTGGAAAAAAATGACGACATGCGCGCCAAAGTGCTCGAGCTCGTGCAGGAGCAGATCGAAGGCATGGACGACCATTCAATGCTGGCGATGATCGCGCGCGGCAATGCAGAGTCCGGGGGCAGTCGTTGCTGGACGTGCGATCCGGTCGATGGGACAAAGGGATTTATCCGCCGCCAGCAGTATGCCGTTGCGCTGGCCCTGCTCGAGGACGGGGAGGTGAAAGTCGGCGTCCTCGGCTGCCCCAATCTGCCCGCGAAAAATGATGATCCGGCCGCCGGCACAGGATGTCTGTTTTATGCCACAAAGGGCGGGGGTGCATTCATGAGCGATCTGCGCGGTTCGACCAGCCGACAGATCCATGTGGACGATCTCCGAGATCCGAGCCGAACCCGATTCGCAGAATCTGTCGAGAGCGCGCATGCGGCAATTTCGGTTCATCGGGACATTTCAACGACTTTGGGCATCACGACTGCGCCGCTGCAGATCGATGGTCAGGGCAAATACGCCGTCCTCGCGCGCGGCGATGTCTCTATCTATCTGCGGTATCCCAAAGATGATATCTATCGTGAAAAGATATGGGATCACGCCGCCGGTGCCATCATCGTCGAGGAGGCCGGCGGCCTGGTGACGGATATCGACGGCGCAGCGCTCAATTTTTCCGGGCGCAGAATGGCGCAAAACCGCGGCATCGTGGCCACAAATGGCCTTGTGCACACTAAAGTCATAAATGTCATCGCACAGCACAGAGAGCGTCTCGGCTGAGAACTGTTTCCGGTTGCGGATCGCATGATGTGTCAAATGAATCTGCTTTTCGCAATCCGACAGGATGTGCTGTATATAAGATTATCTTCTGTAAATCTTGAAAATGTAATTCCGGACGTGTTGGGAGGTTTGAGGTGAAAATACGGTTTACGACGCGTTGTCCCGAATGTGCGAACTCTAGACTGGTGCGGCTGCATCGAAAATGGTGGATGCGCCTCATCCCAGGGACGCGTTATTATCGTTGCTCCTCATGTGACCTGGTCATCATTGTGCTGTTGAGCTCCTGCGCCATCGCAAAAGAAGTTTTCTAGTGTAACTTGCTCCTGCGCCATGCTTTTGAAGAGGTTCACTCTCGGATGATGCTGCAGAACAGGCTTTCGATGGGGATCGCGTCCCTGCTTTTCCTGGTTACGATGGCATCGGCGCATCCTCGCGTCGTCATCAATGAAGTGATGTCGGCCAATGATACCACTCTGCTCGATGAAGACGGCGAGGCATCGGACTGGCTCGAGTTGTTCAACGCCAGTGATTCCTCCCTCAATCTCGGCGGCTATGGCCTTTCGGATGATCCAGTAATGCCCTGCAAGTGGATCTTTCCGGCAATAGAGATGCAGCCGCGCGCATTCCTGATCGTCTACACATCTGACAAGAATCGCTCATTTTCAACTCCTTTGCACAGCAATTTCAAACTCAAATCCGCGGGCGAGCCCCTGCTGCTGACAGCACCTGATGGCGATGTCGTGCAGCGCATAGAGGTGCCGCAGCTGGATAGCGATCAGTCGTTCGGTTGCTTGCCGGACGGTTCGGAAACGATGCTGGTGCTGCGGCATGCGACGCCAGGCCAGTCGAATGCCTCCCGAGATCAGATGCCGGTCACGGCAACACCACACCTGTCGCCTGCTGCCGGTCTTTATGATGAGACGATCGAGCTGACGATCACCTGTGAGCAACCGAACGCCTCGATCCATTATACCCTCGATGGCAGCGAACCGGATACAAGCTCTTCCCTCTACATCACGACGATGAGACTGGACACGACAATGGTCATCAGGGCTCGTGCCTTTTCCCCTGCCGCGCAAGCGAGCAGGATCGTGACGTCGACATTCATCATCAGAGAGTCTTTTTCTTTTCCAGTCGTTTCTCTGACAGCCGATCCGTACAACCTGTGGGATGAGGATGACGGCATCTATGTCAAGGGACGGAACGCGAGCGACCAGTATCCCTACAAGGGCGCCAATTTCTGGCGGGAATGGGAACGCCCGATACATGTCGAAATCTTTGCAGATCAAAACTGCGTGCTGGCTGAAGACGCGGGCGTTCGCATCTTCGGTCATTACAGCGTTGCAGCGCCGTTCAAACCGCTCGCCATCTATGCCCGAAAAGAATACGGCGCCGGCAAATTTGCCTGCAAGATCTTTCCCGCAAAAGAAATTGCGGATTTTGAGGTCTTTATGCTGCGCAATTCCGGCAATGACTGGAACCGCACGCTCTTTCGCGATGCCCTCATGCATCGTCTGGCTGATGAGATCGGCCTGCCGACACAGGCGTATCGGCCGGCCATCCTGTTTCTGAACGGCGTCTATTGGGGCATCCATAATCTGCGCGAGCGCATGAACGAGCACTATATCGCGGCCAATTTCAACGTCGACGCCGATGCGATCGATCTGGTCGCCTGGAATTACGGCTTTCAGGTTTATGCGGGCGATTCCCTGAACTATAAGACAATGCGGGATTATATCCTGACCGCTGACCTCGCTGATCCGGCTCACTATCGACAGGCGCAAATGTTGATCGATACCGACAACTATATCGACTATTTTATCGTCGAAATCTACTGCAACAACAGGGACTGGCCCGGCAACAATCAATACATGTGGCGGCCTAAATGGCACGGGCGCTGGATGTGGCTGATCAAAGATATGGATCACGGTTTTGGCTATGAATCATACTATGCGAATAACACCCTGTATCGCAATGCTCTCAAGGATGAATTGTTCACCAGCCTGCTGCGGAACAGAACATTTCGCGATCAATTCATCAATCGATTTGCATTTTTGTTAAATACCACCTTCGCACCGGATCATGTCAAGCAGATCATTACCGACATGCAGGGGACGCTCGAGCCGGAAATAGGGCGCCATCTCGCGCGCTGGGCCGGCGCCGAAGATTATGGCCATCCTCCGGAGACGGTGGAGGAATGGCGCGATTACTGCGCTGTTCTTTACGAATTCGCTGACAAGAGAATTCCGTATGTCAGGCGGCATCTGCAAGATCATTTCGATCTCGGCGAGCCGGTGTGGGTGACATTCGACCTCAATGACAAGGCGGCCGGACGCCTCGTCTTGGAACGAGATCCCCTTCCCGACTATCCCTGGAGCGGTGAATTTTTCTCCGATGTGCCGCTGTGCATCAGGGCCGAGGCGCAGACAGGCTATCGGTTCGTCGGCTGGAGCGGCAGAGGCGACAGCTGTGACTCTCTGTCCATTCGGCCAACGGACGATATGACGTTGACTGCCCTGTTCGAGCCAAGACCCGGCTCGGAGATCATCATCAATGAGATCAATTACAAGTCCGCATCCTATTTTGACGTCAAGGACTGGGTCGAGTTGCACAACGGGGGGGACGCTGAAGTGGATTTGTCCGGCTGGACGCTCAAGGATGATCAGGACAAACACTGTTTCATCCTTCCGAAAGGGACGACAATAGCGCCGAATGGTTATCTCGTACTGTCGGAAAAGACCTCGACGTTCCGGGCGTTTTTTCCGCTCGTACACAATGTGATAGGCGACTTTGGTTTCGGTTTATCCAGTCAGGGAGATGTCGTTCGTCTTTTTGATGATCATGGTCGGCTCGTTGATGTCGTCGCCTATCAGCCGACAAAGCCGTGGCCAACAAAGGCCAATGGCCGCGGTGCGTCACTCGCGCTGATCACCCCGACTATGGACAGGACAAGACCAGCGAGCTGGTACGCCGCCTTACCGCATGGCACGCCCGGTCAAGCCAATATTCGATATGGCCCGATCGAGGTGACGCGACTGCAGCTCGTGTCAACCGACAATGGCGGCGACTTGCACTGGGCGACCAACGTCCCGCATTGCGGCAATATTTTTCGCGTCCAAAAGCTGTTGCACGATGCCTGGAAGACGATCGGATGTGAAAAAGAAATCAGCCTGGACGCGAATCTGACCTATTGCTATCCATTCAACGGGCAAGCGGGTGACCATGCCCTTCGCCTCGAATATCTCGACTCTGACGGCGAGATGCGCTATTCAGAGAGCGTCGTCACTTCAGTGGAGGAGGAAGAGGATGTTCATTTCGCCAATTATCCAAATCCCTGCAACGGCTCGGCGATTTTTTCATTCAATCTCCCTTGCAGGCAATTTGTCGAAATTGATCTCTATAATATCCGCGGGCAACATGTGGTGACAGTTGTCTCCGACTATTTGGAGGCCGGAGAACATCTCTTCGAGTGGCGCGCCCAGGCCCCCTCCGGACTCTATTTTTGCCGGGTGCGTATGAATGATCGTACGTTCATGAGCAAATTAACCCTGCAAAAATGAGCTCGCCGTGCAGGTTTTCATTTCAATTGTAATGCAAATTGCTATATTTATCGCCGGAAAATAGATTGTGAAAGGAACCGTTATGGTCAGACCAATGCTGCAATTGGATAAGAATCGCTATTTCAGCGCCAACCCGGAGGAGCGACGCATCGCCCGCCACCTGTTTGATCTTGTCAAAGATCTGCCGCTCCTCTGTCCGCATGGACATGTCGATCCCAAACTCTTCGCCGCCAATGAGCCCTTTCCGGATCCGACGGCCCTGCTGATCATCCCCGATCACTATCTGTTTCGCATGCTCTACTCGCAGGGCATTCCGCTGGAGAGCCTCGGGGTGCCGCGCGTCGATGGCGGTGCGATCGAGGAGGATCATCGCAAGATATGGCAGATCGTCGCCGAGAATTTTTATCTCTTTCGCGCTACTCCCACCGGCGGCTGGCTCAAGCAGGAGATGGTCGAGGTCCTTGGCATCAAAAAAAGACTGACCAGCGAGACCGCCATGGCAATTTACGATGAAATCCAGGATGTGCTGAAGAGGCCGGAAAACCTGCCGCGCGCCATGTTCGAGCGGTTCAACATCGAGGTGCTGAGCACGACGGACGCGCCGACCGATACGCTCGCCTATCATCGGCAGATCAAGGAGAGCGGCTGGAAAGGCCGAGTGATCCCGGCGTTCCGCCCCGATAATGTCACCGATTTCATGGCGGCGGATTGGCAGCATAACATTGAAAAACTTGCGGACGTGAGCGGCATCGACACGTCCAGTTATGCCGGCTTTATTCAGGCCATCGAAGAGCGGCGCGCCCGTTTCAGAGAGATGGGCGCGACGTCCACTGACCAGGGCGTCACCACGCCTTTCACCATCGAGTTGACCGCCGATCAGGCGATTTTGCTCTACGAAAAAGCCATGCGCGGTGAAGCGACGACCGATGATGCTCGTCTGTTCACCGGCCACATGATCATGGAGATGGCCCGCATGAGTATTGAGGACGGCATGACCATGCAGATTCACCCCGGCGTCGTGCGCAATCACAATCCTGGCGTCTATGCTAAATTTGGTCCGGACAAGGGCTGCGACATCCCCTCGGCAACCGATTATGTGACCAACCTCAAGCCGCTGCTCAACAAATACGGCAACGAGACTCGCCTCACTCTCATCGTCTTCACCATCGATGAGACGACCTATTCGCGTGAGCTGGCGCCGCTCGCCGGCCATTATCCCGCCATGAAAGTGGGTCCTGCCTGGTGGTTTCACGACAGTCGCGAAGGCATGCTGCGTTATCGCCGCATGATGACCGAGACAGCGGGATTTTACAATGGCGTCGGTTTTATCGATGATACGCGCGCGTTTCCCAGCATCCCGGCCCGCCACGATACGGCCCGACGCATCGACGCGCGTTATCTCGCTGAATTGGTGGCCGAACATGTCCTCGACCTGGACGAGGCCGAGGAGGTGATCGTCGATCTGGCCTACCGTCTGTCGAAAAAGAATTACAGACTATAGCATCGGACATGGCGGAGAGGTTCTTTCGGAAAATGAGAAATATTAACCGCCGAGAACGCCGAGGACCACAGAGGAAAAACAGACGTTCTTTTCTTCCACAATGGCGCCTAGAGTGAATGTGATAAACCATTATTTTTCATCTCTTTTATCGGCGCCCTCGGTTGTTTGGATATTTTTAGTTGCGGCCAAAGGTCGCGCCAAGAACTCGGTGGTCAAGTATTTATGAGTCGGATGCGCCTAAAAAGAAGTGGAGGATAAATCATGAAAAGAATTTTGCCATTCATCATCTTTAGCCTGTCAATTTCACTGGCCAACGCTCAGCCGCAGGAGCAGCTCATCGAGGTGCTTGTGGCGCCCGATCATGCGAATTGGACCTATCATGTCGGTGAGCCGGTCACTTTCACTGTCTCGGTTTTGCAGTTCAACAATCCGCTCAAGAATGTCGAAATCGACTATGTCATCGAACCCGAACAGATGGCTGCGATCAAGACAGAGTCGCTCCGATTGAAGGATGGCATCGCCAGCATCGCCGGCGGCAGCATGCAAGTGCCGGGATTTCTGCGCTGCTGGGTCACGGCCACAGTGAATGGCAAAGAATACAAGAGCTGCGCCACGGCCGGATTTGATCCGGAAAAGATTGCGCCGACGGTCCAATACCCGGATGATTTTCGCCAATTCTGGCAAAAGGCCATGGAAGAGAATGCAAAGGTGCCAATGGACGCAGAGATGACGCTCCTGCCGGAGCGCTGTACGGAAAAGTCGAATGTCTATCAGGTGAGTCTGCAGAATTTCAAGCCGGGCAGTCGTTTCTACGGCATTCTGGCCGTGCCCAAAGCCGATGGTGTATACCCCGCCATTCTGCGCGTCCCGGGCGCCGGCGCACGGCCCTATCGCGGCGACACCGGCAATGCGGATCGCGGCATCATCACCCTGGAGGTCGGCATTCACGGCGTGCCCCTCGATATGGAACCATCCGTCTACAGCGACATGATGAGCTCGTCCATCGACGGCTATTGGTTCTACAATCTGGATGATAAGGAGCGCTACTATTACAAACGCGTCTATCTCGGCTGCGTCCGCGCAGTGGATTTCATCTTTAGTCTGCCACAGTTTGACGGCGAAAACATCGGCGTCACCGGCGGCAGCCAGGGCGGGGCGCTGTCCATTGTCACGGCCGGACTCGACAAGCGTATCAAGTATCTGGCGCCGTTCTATCCGGCCTTGTGCGACCTGACCGGCTATCTGCACGGTCGCGCCGGCGGCTGGCCGCATACGTTCAAAAAAGAATGGTACGGCGACTGGAACAATACGCCGAAAAAGATAGAGACCGTCGGTTATTACGATGTGGTGAATTTCGCCCGCCAGGTGATGCAATCCGGATTCTACTCGTGGGGCTATAACGATAACGTCTGTCCGCCGACCACCATGTATGCGGCCTATAATGTGATCGATGCGCCGAAAGAGCTTGTGCTCGCCCAGGACACCTGGCACTGGGCCTATCCCGAACAGTATGCGCAGTCGAATGAATGGCTGGTGGCAAAATTAAAAGGGGAGTAGAGGAAAAGCGAATGAGAAAAAGGCGGCTGACGGCAGCCGCCAAAGCTCGCTGCACATGAGCAGGCTAGCAGCCTTTCAACTTCATGTGGGTGAATTTTCCAGGTTAGCTCATAAAGCTGGCCTCAAATAGACATCCACTTGCCGGATAGCGCCTGTGCGATTGAAAATGGCGGCGCTCGTTTCACGATTCAACTGCAGCTCGTCCGAATGCTCCGTTTCGCCCTCTCTAAACGTCAGCTCGATGCGCGGACTGTCCGCGCGATGGTAGACGACCGGAACCTGACAGATGGTGAAGGTCAGGCATCCTTCTCCTATCATCATCTCTTTGCGCGCGCCGAAAACATCGTGAAAATAAAATGGCTGCGGCGCTGTGATAAATTCTGAGCTTTTGAGCAGATCGGCGCAGAAATGGATGGCGCCATCGCTGACGCGGACGCCCAATTCCAAAAAGCGGCTCAGGATATCCTCTTTCACCTGCCCGGTCATGCCCGGCTGCTGCGCTCCGGCGAATTCAGGCGTATGCGAATAGGGATCAGTCGGAAACGCCCCGTAGAGTGCCGGCGATTTATGCGCGCCAATGCCCGCTTGAATGTCATAATAGTGCTGCACCAGTCCTGCGCGCACGTCATCGTCTTCATCAACGCTGGCCGCATGAATTTCCGCCACCGCCAACTGCAGCTTGGCGACCATGTGCCAATAGATCGACCCCAATCCCTCGTACTTGAAAAAAGAGCCGGAGCGGCCGGTGAAGGACTGATGGTCAAAGACCATCTCGTAGATGTCCAGTATTTTCTCTCTTTCCTGGCGGGCGAGCACTGCATAGGGCGTTCCCTCCAGCTCATCCAGCGCTTGTCGCAACAAGCGGACGTTGCGGCAGGCGCTGTTGAAATGGACAGTCCCCTGGCCTCTTTTGACGATTTTCGTATAGCCGTCGGCCAGCATGGTGCGAATGAGCTCTGAGGTATCGGCAACAGCGGCGGGAATGTTGTTTTTCTCCATGAATGCCGGTAGTGTCCGGTTCGGATATAATATATAGCTGTTCTGATCCGCGCGGTAGAGGGCGCTCGCCCGCAATGCGTCCAATACGGCCACAGCGTCTGCGGCTGTCAATATCCCGGAGCTGAGGACGGCCACCTGCCCCTCGAGCATCTCATCCAGATGGCGAATCGCAATTTCGTCGCCACTCTTCATGCTGATCAGATTATAGGAATGGTAGAGGCCATCGGGACGTCTGTTCGCCCGGATGGAGTGGTCGACATATTGCAAGGTCAGTTCGCAAAAATCGACGATCGCCTCTGCAGAGATCTCTGCGCGCTCGCCGGCAAATCCTTGATAAACCGCTCCCCGATAGGCCGAGCCGGCTGATCCGAGCGCATCGAGGATCGTCTTGCGCTCTCTGGCCGAAAGCGCTCCGGCCAGCAGGTCCAGATGTTCTGCAAATGTACGATGCATGTCCCGCAACAGGCTGCCGACCTCAGCCGACAGACGAAATGACCGCCATTCAGAGCGACCAAAGAGATCTATGCAAAAGACCAGAAAGCGGCGCAGATAGCAGAGCGTCACCATGGAGACGCCATAGCCGACCAGCGCGTTATTGGCGTCGTTCCATTCCGGCCTCTGCGTGTTCATCCAGATGCCCGCCTCCGGGATGAAATTCGTCAGCTTGGCCAACAGGGTAACCAGCAGTTTCTCGGCCAGCGTCGCATGATAAATCCCGTTTTCATCCCGGACGAATTTCCCGTCGCTGCCGATCTCCAGGGTGCGTCTCTTGATGGCGCGATCCAGTTCGGCATCAAAATTGATTGTGTTGTGCGGATCTTGCAGCAGCTCGTCATAAGGTTTGATGCGATACGGCACATCCGCATAGGCGTAAATATTTTTTGTCAATAGAGCATCCAGCTTGCCCGGATGATACCTGGCCGACAGCTCTAGCAGTTTGAGCAGATAGATGATCTGATGGTCACCCCAGTAGCCGATATGCGACCAGGGATCGTGCGGATCGAGCTCTTCCCATTCAAAACCGTCGCGCGTGACCCGGTAGGGATTGTAGCCATCAGCTGTGGAGGCATTGACAAACTTGGCTATCATGCTCTCGATATAGTCCGGGAATGCCGGCGCCAGCGCCTCCCAGTTTTGGAAAATATCGCGCCAGTTGCCCTGATAGTTGAGGATTTCCTCCCCCTGCTCGTTTTTGATCTCTATCGCAAAGACATTCCATGGCCGGCTCGGATCGCCGTGCCGACGTCCGAATGTCAATGGCATATACTCATGGCACAATTTTTCCAGAGTCGGATCGTTTTGCGCTGCACCATCTGCCAGGAGCTGCTGATAATGGACGCGCTCCGGCAGCTCCTGCAGAAACGAGGCGTGCATCGTCCCCACAGGTCTATTGGCGTTGCGAATGAAAGAGACCACATCTGTCCTGGCCGCCCAATAGCCTGCATGAAAGATGCCGCCGCGCATGACATTGAACAGGACGTTGGAAAAGTGGCGCTTGCAGGCGATCTCGTCCCCGGTCAGCTGCAGACCATCGGCTTGGGCGACGATGGCGATGAGCCGCTGCGTCCCGGCCTCGACATCCTGCACGATTTTTTCGCGCGCATCCGTCGTCGTTTTGATGAATTCATGCAACTCTGCGACGGCCGCTGAATCTTTGTTGATGTCAGCGACGATGAACCACTCTTTTTCTTTCCCACCCGCGAGCGCCAGTTCGAACTGCAGGAAATAGGCGCCGCGCATCCCCTTGACATCGAATTCCGCTTGTACCGGCACTACCTGGCGAAAGTTGTCGAGCTGTCGGGCGGAGAGCAACCTGACGGCGTCCGTGGCGCCGGTGCTCCAGACGGTCGTGACTTTCAACGCTTCGCTCGGCTCGGCCTTGTCCGTCGGCACCGAACAGAGGCGAAAAATGGCCAGGCCAGCGTCGGCGAGGAGCTCGCTTTTTTTATAGGCGTCGGCCAGGGTGCTGTATTCGAGCTGAAAACGGCGATCGATGCCAAAGGGCAGGATGTTCTGGATGCCATCGAGGAGAGATATCCGGGCGGGCGGGCCGTTATTGATGAGCGTTGCGTGCTTGATGAAACCGAACCTCTCGCTGTTCAGCCAGGCGTAACGAAACGTCAGCCCGAGATCGACGTTGATTTCCTCAAAGAGGATCTTGTTGCCAGTGCTGTTCTTGTAAATGGCCCGCCGCACAGCATAGAGACCGCTAAAGCGCGGCGAAAACGGCTCCCACAAGTATCTCTTGTCCTCTTTTGCGACGAGCAGGATCGTCTTACTGCCCGTCTGATCGCGCGAGTCGTGGATGCGATCATCAGTATAATAGGGAAAAAGGGCATTGTCCGGATTGATGCGGCCGGCGGTCAGGGCGCCGTTGCTCGAGATGAACATCCAGTGATCCGAATCACTGACAATGCTCATGAAAAACGGCGCCATCTGATCATAGTCGGTTATGCGATAAAAGCGCTCGCCGTTCAGCTCAACATACTCGCCTGTGACTTTTCTCTTTTCTGTCCGGACCGGCGACTGCCCGACATAGATGGGTTCTGTCATTTCGACTGTTCTCTCTTCATTTTACCTCGTCCTCATATCCCGGTGATGTCGGGCCATCCGGCAGCAGATCCGGGTACCATTCCCGCATGGCGAGCTTGGCTTTACGGCCTTCGGAGAAGAGTCCCCAATGACCTTCGGTGCCGCTGCCTTTCCAGGGCTCATCAAACGCTTCGAAGAAAAAGACATTCACGTCGTTCTGCTCTGCCCAGGCCATCAGCTCGGTGAAATAGCGCTGCTGCTTCGCCTCATCGCCGGCGCGCGGAGCGTGCAGCTCGCCGACCGTATAGGTCGCCCAGCCGGCCTCGCCAATGACGATCGTCTTTCCCGGCAGCGCCTGTGCGACGCTGGTGTAATGCTCCAGCGTGACCGGTATCGCCGTGTCGATGTCCTGTTTGCCCCACATGGGATAGGTGTGCATGGTGACAAAATCGACTGCATCGGCCAGTTTCTGTCCGTTCTCCCGCCAATAGAGAAAATCGTCGGCCACGGTCACCGGTTGCGCGATGGCGTCCTGCACCTGCCTGACGTACTGGATGGCTTTTTCTTCCGGCACCTTGTGATTCGACCAGTGCACCAGTATTTCATTGCCCACGTTCACGGCAACGACGATATCCTGATAGTCGTTCGCCAGGCGGATGGCGGTGTCGATCTGTTTCGCATTGTCTTCTTCATGTCCCGGTTCGCCATCGAGCCAGATGCCGAGCATCACCTTGAGGCCGATTTTTTCCCGACGAATCACCTGCAGCACGTCTTCGCTGTGCTGATCAGATCCATAGGTGCGGATCAAAATCCAGTTCTTCTCCAGGATTTTGAGGTCCTCCAGGATCTCCGCCTGACTGGGATAGATGAATTTTTGCGGATTTTGCCCTTCGCGGTATCCCGAATAGCTGATGCAGCGGCCGTAGCATTGCTGTTGCGTCAGATCATAAGTCTTGAACGCCGGTTCCGGGGCGGAATCTGTGCAGCTCGATATGAAGTGCAGGCACAGGATCATGGCCAGGGAGAGGGCGAGTCGTGCTCGTGTTTTCATTTTCAGCTCCTCCGATTATTCTGCAATGGAAAATTCGCCCATCAGGCCGCCCTCAGAGCTCGGCGCGATCCAGACGTGAAAGGCGCCCGGTTCGGCCACCATCTTCATGTCCGGTCCCGGAAAGGCCAAGTCCTCTGTCGTCAATACGAACTCGACCGTCCTGCACTCACCGGGTTCGAGAGTGATGCGTTCGAAACCCTTCAGCTCGCGCACCGGCCGCGTGATACTGGCGGCCAGATCGCGACAATACAGTTGCACGATCTCGGTCGCCCGCATGGCGCCGCTGTTCCGGATGACGGCGGAGACGGTGAGCGCCTCGCCCATCTTGATGGCCGGCGATGACAGTTGCAGATCTTTGTATTCGAAAGTGGTGTAGGACAAGCCATAGCCAAATGGATATTGCGGTGTAAAGCCGGCATCGAGATAGTGCGATTCGTTGCCCAGAGAGGTCTGCCAGGCGTTGAGGGGGATATCGTCGATGTGCACCCATGAACTCGCCTGCGGCGGCCGACCGGTGTTCTTGTGATTGTAGTACATGGGGATTTGACCGACCACTTTCGGGAACGTGACGGTCAGTTTTCCGGATGGCGAGTCGATGCCGAAGAGGAGATCGACAACCGCCGGTCCGCCCATGCTGCCGGGATGAAACGCATAGAGGAGCGCATCGATATGCTCGAGGATGTTGCCCATGGTCAGGGGGCGTCCGGCCATGACCACCAGGACGATCGGCTTGCCCGCGCTGGCGATGACCTTAATCAGTTGCTCCTGCGCACCGGGCAGATCGAGGTTAGCGCGACAATGCGCCTCGCCGGAGAGGATCGCCTCTTCGCCCATGAACAGGAGCACGACATCGGATCGCTCCGCCGCCTGTGCGGCCTGGTCAAAATCGTGCGTCTCTTTGGCGCGGGAATAGGGTAAAGCCTGCACATAATTGATTTTTTCCGGAGAGAGAAAATCGCGCAACGCCGTCAACGGCGTCTGCGACTCTTCTGCTCTGCCGTCGAATGCCCAGGTGCCAAGCTGCTCCTGCGGCGCATCGGCGAGCGGGCCAATGACAGCGACGCTCATCTCTTTGGACAGCGGCAAAAGATGGCCGTCATTCTTCAGCAGCACGACGCTCTGTTTCGCCGCCTCCTTTGCCGCAGCCAGATGCTTTTCGTTCGCCAGTGTCGGATAGTGAGCGGTGTCGGTGTACGGATTATCGAACAGGCCGAGCGCGAACTTTACTCTCAGTATGCGGCGCACCGCATCATCGATCATCTCCAGGGTCAGGGCGCCCTCATCGAGCAGTTCTGCGATGTGATCGGCATAGGAGGGAGTTTCCATCTCCATGTCCACGCCCGCCACGACCGCCTTTTCCGCAGCCTCTTTGTGGTCGGCGCAGTAGCCGTGCGGCACCATCTGGGTGACCGACGCCCAATCGCTGACCACAAAGCCTTGAAAAGCCCATTCGCCTTTCAGGATATCGCGCAGAATGAATGCGTTGCCGGTGGCGGGTACACCGTTGAGATCATTGAAGGCGGTCATCAGCGTCGCGGCGCCGGCGTCGACGCTCGCCTTGAAAGGCGGCAGGTAGATATCGCGCAGCAGCAGCTCGGGGATGTAGGTGGTGTTGTAATCGCGCCCGCCAATGGCGGCGCCATAGCCGACGAAATGCTTCATGCAGGCGGCCAGCGCGTTGGGACTGGCCAGATCGTCACTTTGAAAGCCGCGCACCATAGCCGCGGCCATGCGACTGGCGAGATAGGGATCTTCGCCGTAGCCTTCGGCGATGCGGCCCCAGCGGGGATCGCGCGCGATGTCCATCATCGGCGCAAAGGTCCAGTTGACGCCGACGGAGCGGGCTTCCAGTGCGGCGATGCGCGAGCCCTCCTCGACGAGCTGTGGATTCCAGGTGGCGGCCAGGCCGAGCGGAATGGGAAAGATGGTGCGGAAGCCGTGGATGACATCGCGGCCGACGATGAGCGGAATGGCCAGCCGGCTCTCCTCGACGGCGATCTTTTGCGCCCGGTTGACGGCCTCGACATTGACCTCGTTGAGGATGGAGCCGATCTTGCCGTCCCGGATCATCCCTTCAAATGGCTCGGAGCCGCTGCGCGCGTTCCGTTGCGTCATCTGGCCGATTTTTTCCTCGAGCGTCATTTTTTCGATGAGCGCATCGATCTTTTTTTCGGTTTCACTGGTGACAAGCTCGATACTGAAAACTGCAGTTGAAAAAATGAACGTGAAGGCGATCGTGGAAAATATAGTCTTTTTCATATCAGGCCTCGCTGCCTCTTCTTTCTTTCAGTTCTATTTCGATTTTGTGCATTGTTTTGTCATCCAGTTCATAAAATATCGCTGCAACCGTCGCGATCGCGGTTCCGATCGCCGGGATAAAGCTCATCATCATGCGAATACCGTTGAGCGTTTCCGGCGCCTGCTGCTGGTTGGCGACAAATCCAAATCCCGCCAAAAGCCATCCGGCCAATCCGCCGCCCAACGCAATGCCAAATTTTTGCGCAAAGGTTGCGGCCGAAAAGACCAAACCGGTTGCTCGACGGTCGTTTTTCCATTCGGAATAATCCGCCGTGTCGGCGTACATGGACCAGAGCAACGGCGCTTGCGGCGCCATAACGAATGAAATGAGAATATGAACCGCAAAGATCAAAACAATTTTGTCAGTGGGGATAAAATAAAAGAGCACGGTCAAAATCGTCGTCACCGTCATGACGATCAGATAGAATTTCTTTTTCCCAAGTATCTTGGAAAAAAACTGGGTGCAGGCGACACCGGCAATGACCGCGACGGTGCCCAGCACCATAAACAGCGATGCTTGCAATTCATTGTTCAAGACGTATTTGAAATAGTACAAAATCGTTCCGCTTCTGACAATGAT
>RQOI01000334.1 GCA_003854995.1 Candidatus Zhuqueibacterota bacterium | reverse complement strand
GCCGAAAGACAAGGAGGCTAGAACAATGACCAAAATCCTGTGTATCGAAGACGAACCCCAGATGATCGACTTGATCCAATTGATCCTCGAAAACAAGGGCTATGAGGTGATAGGCGCTGAAGGCGGCCGGCAAGGGCTGGACATGATGCGCACCGAAAAGCCCGACCTGATCCTGCTTGACCTGATGATGCGCGAAATGGACGGCGGCGACGTGTTCCACCACATGAAGGAAGAAGTAGAACTGCGCAACATCCCGGTTGTCGTGGTCACGGCCAAAGCCGCGCCCATCGACAAAGTGCTGTGGATGAACGTCGCCAAGGTCGATGACTATGTGACCAAGCCGTTCGGCCCGCGCGAATTGATCGAGAGCGTCGAAAAAGTACTGGCCAAATATGGGCTGAAATAGCCAAGTCGGCGCGTTGGGCCTGTAGCGTGGGCAGGAACACCCGGCCGCTTTTTTTTGCTGCAAGGAGAACAAAATGACCATACGCAAGAAAATTCTGTGCATTGAAGACGAACCCGACATGATCGAGTTGGTGCGCCTGATCCTCGAACGCAAAGGGTTCGATTTCCGCGGCGCCGACAGCGGCCAGGTAGGGCTTGATATGATTCGCGAGGAAAAACCCGACCTCGTGCTGCTGGACTTGATGATGCCGGGGATGGATGGCTGGGAAGTTTACCGGCAGCTCAAGGCCGACGCCGAGTTGAAAGACATTCCAGTGATCGTGGTCACGGCCAAAGCGCAGAGCATCGACCGGGTGCTCGGCTTGCACATCGCCCGCGTCGACGCCTACATTACCAAGCCCTTTGGTCCCCAGGAGCTTTTGGACAGCATTGGCAACATCCTGAATATGAAAATCGCCTGACCTCTCTTTTCAAAGCCATTAGAGTCCACTGAAAAAAGGGACACAGATGAACACTGATAAACGCAGAAAAATCAGTGTAAATCAATATAAATCAGCGAGAATCAGTGTCCCGGTTTCCTGGCCGTTTCCAGGTTTTTTTCAGCAAAGCCATTATT
>RQOI01000333.1 GCA_003854995.1 Candidatus Zhuqueibacterota bacterium | reverse complement strand
GATACGATTTTGTTCAAAGCCGGTGAACGCTGGACCGGATCATTTCGACCCAAAGGCTCCGGCTCAGAGGAAGCACCGATTATTGTCGATATGTATGGCGAGGGTGAGCGACCCATTCTGGATGGTGCCGGCGAGGTCAATCATGTGATCCGACTGGAAAATGTCGATTATTGGGAGCTGAATAATCTGGAGATCACCAATAACAGCGATCTGCAGAGGGCTCGCATTGGCGTCTATATTTTAGCTAACGGCGGACAACGTCGTCATATTCATCTGCGGCACTTGTTCATTCACCACATCATGGGGCTTTACACGTTTGAAATGATCGGCAAAAACACCGGTGGCATCGGCATCATCGGAAACGGCAACGCCCGGTTTGATGATATTCTCATCGAACAGTGCGAAATCGGCGACATTGTGCGCGTCGGTATTTTCACCAACGGCAACACGGGGCAGCCGGGTGCTCGACCTATCACCAATCTCGTCATCCGCCACAATACAATTTATCGCTGCGCCGGTGACGGTGCGATCATTCGGTATGCCGACAAACCGATCATTGAAAAAAATGAGGCGTACGAAAATCATAACGGCGATCAAGCATTGGTGCAATATGGTGTGGCATTGTGGACCCGCAGTACGGATAGCGCCATGGTTCAATACAATCACGTTTACAAAACCTACGGTGATATGGACGGCCAGGCCTTTGATGCGGACCTCGAAGCGTGGGGTACGGTTGTGCAGAACAACTATAGTCACGATAATGAGGGTGGCTTTATGTTGGTTTATGGAAGCTCCGTCGACGCGATCGTCCGCCACAATATCAGTCAAAATGACGGCGCTGTCGGTGGCCATATTTTTGATTTCCCGGTCTGGACAAATCCGCGCGGCTCGGGAATCTTTCACAATAACACAATTTATCTGCCCCCTGGCAACACCGCCGTCATTGCGGATGAGGCGAAACAGAGCGCGCGTTTTTATAACAACATTTTTTACACTGAAAGTGGATCCGCACTCCTGACCCGCGACGCAGAGAATAACACTCCCTTTCTCGATCACAATTGTTATTTCGGCTACAGCGAGGCGGATGTGCAGCTTGATGCCAACGCCATCAACGCAGACCCCAAATTGGCGGCTGTCGGCACCGGCGGTGACGGTAAAGATACCGTAGACGGCTACAAACTGACCGAGGGCAGTCCTTGTATTGCCGCCGGAATTGACAAAGCGGCGATGGGCGGACATTACTGGCTGCCGGACATGGGAGATCAGGACTATTTCGGTTTTGCCATTGATGCGGCAAAGATTGATATCGGCGCGCATCAATATTCGAGTGAAACAGCCGTCGGCTCCACCGCACCGGATGAACAAAGACCATCCATTTACGTCGTTGGGCATAACTATCCCAATCCGTTTAACAGCGCCACAACCATTCCCGTCCGGCTGTCCGAGGCGGCCAATATAGACGTCGCCATTTATAGCATGTCCGGACAGTTGATCAAACATCTTTACGCCGGGAAAAAAGATGCCGGTCGCCATTCGTTTCAGTGGGATGGCGATACTGAAAACGGCGGGATTGTTTCGTCCGGCATGTATTTGTGTCGCGTTTGTTTTGCAGAAAAAGAACGTGATGTGAAAAAATTGATCGTTGTGAAATAGAATAAGCGGCACAGCGGACGCAACAAGGGGAAAATATATAAAGGAGAATATTTTATGAACAGACGCAACCTGCTCAAAAGCCTCGGCGTCGCCGGATTGACTTCCATTTTTCTCAAAGCTGATGAAAGCGCTTCGCAAACCTACGCCCGGGCAACGACCGGCTTGCCCGAGCTGAAAATAACCGATGTGAAAGCCATTGCCTGCGCGCCCGGCCATATTCGCTTGACGGTCGTCAAAGTCGAGACCAGCGAGCCGGGCTTGTACGGACTCGGTTGCGCCACCTTCAACCAGCGCACCCTGCCTGTCGTCTCCGCGGTGAACGACTATCTGAAGCCGTTCGCCGTCGGCCGCAGCGCTGACAATATCGAGGACCTGTGGCAGCACGCCTATACCAGCTCCTACTGGCGCAACGGTCCGGTGCTCAACAATGCGCTCAGCGGCCTGGATCAAGCGCTGTGGGATATCAAGGGCAAACGCGCGGGTATGCCCGTCTATCAGCTGCTCGGCGGCAAGTGCCGGTTTGCCGTCGATACCTATGCGCACGCCGGCGGCCGGGATTTTGTCCAGTTGGAAGAG
>RQOI01000332.1 GCA_003854995.1 Candidatus Zhuqueibacterota bacterium | reverse complement strand
GGATTTCTGTCAATCGCCGGGACTCGCATCTTGCGCGCGATGAACCAGTGGCAGTCGCCGATCCGCTTGAAATCGATGAAACGGTATCCGCAAAAATGGAGGCGGCCGATGATTTCCGCGCGGGTGATCTCCTGGTTGCGACCGCGGGAGACCGTATAGTAAAATGTGCTCAAACCGGCAATTTTCGGCGAGACGCGATGCCAGAGAAAGTGAAAGATATAGATCAAGGTCGCCACAGCCTGGGGGTATTTTCTTTCGATACGATCGCGATAGTTCTCCAGCCGCTCGGTGCGCAGGACAAAGTAGCCGCCATTTCTCAGCTTGCTGTGCACCTGCAGAAAGTACTGGTTGAGATGGCGAATATGATTGATGTGACTCAGATTGATGAACAGGTTCAGATGCTGCTGCTCGATGATGCTGATGTTGTAGGGCACATCAGTATCCAGCACGCGCGCGCGCGACTCGTCGATTTTATTCAGATCAATATACTCTTCGATATAGTCATACACACTCGGCGCGTTCGCCAGATAGTTGTCGCGCAAGCTCGCTGTCGCCGGCGACTTGACCGCATCCTCGCCCGGATCGATCGGCAGCTCGTGCTGTTTGATATAGCTCTTGACCTGATCAATCGTTTGAATGTCGAGTTGGAGCTGTCGACTGCGCCGTCCCACCACGCGCACCCAGATCAGGGGCAATTCGAACGCCAGCAGCAGCAAAAATGAGCCAAAAATGATCGTGCGCGAATGCTGGAACAGGCCGAACGCCAGGACAATCGCCGACATGATGGCGACCGAGATATAGAACGCCTTGAGGTAGGGCGCCTGGGCATAGTGGACGTTTGTCTCAAATTGATGGTCAAATTTGCCCGTCCATTTGGCCGTGACGAGCCAGGCCGTCGAGATGATGAGCAAGGCATGCTGCGCTTTCAAGTCCGGCGCAATGGCGCCGTATTTGAACAGATGGACGATGAAAAAAGACAAGAAAAGCAGGGCAAGATCAACGACGATGATCAGCAGCGGCTCCCGCTGCCGTTCTCTTCGTCGGCCAGGCAGGAACATTTTTTTAATCGATTGGGCATTGACGCCCTTGAGAACCAGGAGCAGCACCATTTCGCAAAAAAAGTAGAGTGCAAAAGTACCGAACACATGATAGCGCCCGAATCCGGTCAGCTTAAAAAATACCGACAGCACAGCCGTGGCCAGAAGCAGATAGCCGGCGTTGAGCAGCGCTGTCTTGAGCGTGAGAGACAGGGGCTCCAGGCGGAAATGGCGGAAACGTCGATTCTGTACCAGCTGGAACAGCCAAATGACGTTGATGACGACAAAGAGCTTGAGGTATGGCGTCAAACTCGAGTGCGGCCCGGACAGCCAGTGCATGAACCAGAAAGAGCCGTTGAGCAACAGCCAGTCGGCTACGATCAAATTTTTTCTGTGCATACTTTTCAAGAGTCGCCTGACACTCTGCGTTGATGAAGACTCTGCTGCATACGATAAAATGTGCCCATCATCCATCTTTCCCTCCCAAAATCATTTCATTTCTTGTCCTCGACGAACGATCCCGGACGCCCGCTACAGCCTTCATGATCCTGGTCATTCATCGTTCGTCCCGGCGATTGGTTCAGCTCTTGCTCGATGAATTGAACGATGAAATCGGTCACATCGATATGGCCTTTCATGTAATTTTTATGTTTTTGCTGAAATTCTGCCGTTTTGTGGATTCGAACAATCCACTCGATATCATTTTCCGACAATTTTTCGCAATGGTGCAAGAGTCCGGCACGCGCCTCTTCCTGACAATAGCCCAATCCCAGCCTATTGATATAGACCGCAGGGGTGCCGAGGCACGCCGCTTCTGATGCCATGGTGCCGCCTTCGCCGATATAGGCATCCGCATAATAAAGTACGTCATGAATTCGTTCTGGCGGAACATTGAGTTGATATGGTTGCAGCGCCTTTGACAATGCCACCTCTGACGAGATGAAGACGCGGCGAGTCTTTTGCAGTTCGAGCACGAGCTTGACCTTCAGGTCATGGGAAATGCCGTGCCGGCCGACGTCATGGAACGCTTGCCAGGCGACGAAGCGCAGCACGACATAGGGCTCCAGACCGATGCCGAGCAGATCACGCACCTCCGGATTCGGCTTGAATCGCTGCGGCGACAGATACGCCAGTTCATGATTTCCGCGATAGCGGATGTGGTTCGAACCCAGATGACGACCGTATGATTCCGGCGTCAATTTGACCTGGGCGAACGGCATGGTCACGACATCCAGGAGACGTCGATGTTCGGTATCAATGAAGGCGATATGTCGCAGGCCGCAGATCGCGCCGATCCAGCTGCTGTGCACTGACAAGTTGCTGAATAACAAGGTTGGTCGAAATGTCCGCACTAGCCGATAAAAGGCCCACAGCTCCGGTGGCAGATGCAAGATTTTCAGGAGCAAGCTCCTTTTGCTCTCGGAGAAAATAATAGAGGGTAAGCCATAGGCACGCAAGAGAACCTCGGTGACATCTTTGCGTTTCGCCGCAAATAAAAAGGTCCAGCCGCGACGCGACAACTCCCAATAGATATATTTAAAGTGATGCACCTCGGCCGGATGGCAAATGTCGACCAGAATGCGTCGCGCCGGCGCTGCGGCCGTCCCGTTCATCGTCAGTCCCGCAATTCTACGCGAAAATTTCGTCTTCATC
>RQOI01000331.1 GCA_003854995.1 Candidatus Zhuqueibacterota bacterium | reverse complement strand
TCGATTGAAAATGAGTCGTCGCCTGTCGCTCATGGTCCCGGATCGTCGCGCGCACGAGCACTTTGTTCTCGATCCACAGGATGAAATCCTCGTCCAGATAATCCAGCAGCGTCTTTTTCAAATCGAGATCGAGAATGGTTCGCGCATCGGTCGCGCCGTAGGGGCCGGCGCAGCCGAGAGGCAGGATGCGGACAGCGGCGCATTTTTCCGCCGATCGCTGTGTTTCGACGTCAAAGAATCGAATCGATTCGATCCGGTCGCCCCAGAATTCGATGCGGACCGGATGCTGCTGTTCGAACATAAAGACATCTACCAGTCCGCCGCGGACGCTCATCTCGCCGGGAGCATCGACGCGCTCCTCTCGTGTGAATCCCATCTCCACCAGCTGTTTCACCAGCAGGTCGAAATCCGTCGTCTCGCCGACGCGCAGGTGCAGGGTGAACAGCTCGACATCGTCCGGATCGGCCACCTTTTCCAGCAGCGCCGGAGCAGCCGTGACAAAAAACGCGCTCGTTTTAGTCATGAGAGCGTCGAGCGCCAGAATTCTCCCTCCCACCTGAGATCGGAGCGGTCCGAGCTCGCTCCACAACTTAGCGCCCAACGCCGGATAGTGGAAAACTTTTTCCATCCCCTCCAGTTCGCACAAATCGGCAAAAAAGTGTTCTGCTCCCGCCTCACTCTCACAGATGCAGAAAAATTTCTTTTGCGTTCGGCGATGCAGGGAAGAGGCCAGAAAAGCGGCGGCAGCGCCGGGCGCGCCGATAGTCACGCGCCGTCGTTGTTCAAGCGACTGTTGCGCGGCATCGAGTTTCTTCTCGGTCAAAAACACTGCGCTGATTTGATCAACAACCTTCATCGCCATCCAGGTCTTGGTAAGAATAACAGGAAAAGGGGCTCATCGCCGTGAGAGCACGACAAGTTTGCGTTCGGCAGCGTCCCCATCCGGAAACAGCGGCAGCACGCGACAGGAGACCGCATACGTTTGCAGCAACTCTTCGATTTCATCATCGACCCTCCCCCCTTTGAACACGATCAAAAGCCCATCTTTTCGCAAGTGCGGGCAGCTCCACGCCCACAGCAGACGCGCGCGTGCGACGGCGCGCGCGGTCACCGCGTCATACGCCTGCTGTGCAGGCAAATTCTGCAGCCGGTCACCTATCACCGTCACATTTTTCAGCTGCATCGTCTCCGCCGCCTCCTGCAGGAAGAGCATCTTTTTGCGTTGCGAATCGAGCAGCGTCACCCGCAATTCCGAAAGACAGACGGCGATCGGGATGCCCGGAAAACCAGCGCCGCTGCCGACATCGAGCAACGCGCCCCTGTCGGGGATCAGCTGATGTCGCAACACGGCCAGCGATTCAGCGATATGGCGCGAGACAATGCGACCGAGATCGGACGTCGACACCAGGCGCATCCGCTCACTCCATCGCTCGATCAATTCGACGTAGCGGACGAATTGCTGCGTCTGCTCTGTCGTGAGCGCGTGGTCACGCGCGAGAGCGGCAACGGCTATTTCATTGCTCTTGAGCATAGTTACTGTTTCACGTGGAACATGATCCATCAACCTCGGTTCCGACTCAGGACCATCATCAACACAGCGATATCGGACGGCGACACGCCGAGGATTCTGGAGGCCTGCCCGAGCGTCAGCGGTCGAAAACGGATCAACTTTTCTCTTCCCTCTGTTGAAATGGAGCTCAGGTCAGCATAGTCAAATTCCGCCGGGATCTTCAGCTCCTCAAGCTCCTTCATCTTCTCAACCTGTTCCTGCTGTCGGCGTAAAAAGCCTTCATACTTTATGTTGATCTCGACCTGTTCGCGAACCCGTCGCCAAAAATAATTGGCGTCGTGTTGAAAGAGTTCGTCAGGGTAGAGCGGCGCGAAATCCGTCAGGTGCAGCTCTGGCCGTCTCAGCAGCCGTTCCAGCGACTCGGCATTTTCAACTGGCGCGCTGCCCACGGACTGCAAAATCCTGTTCGCGTCCTGCACAGACGGCCTTTCCTTTTTGAGAAAAGCGGTTCGTTCGGCAATCTCTTGTCGCAACCGCACCATCGCCGCGTGGGTCGCCGAATCGATCAGGCCGAATCGATGGCCATAGTTCATCAGGCGCAAATCAGCGTTGTCCTGCCGCAGCAGCAGTCGATACTCAGCCCGCGAGGTGAACATCCGATAGGGCTCGAGCAGATCCTTGCTGACCAGATCATCGATGAGCACGCCGATATAGGCTTCAGAGCGATCGAGGACAAACGGCGCTTCGTCGCGCAGTTTCAGCACGGCATTGACGGCCGCGACAAAGCCCTGGGCAGCGGCCTCCTCGTAGCCTGAGGTGCCGTTTATCTGTCCGACGAAATAGAGATTTTCCACCAGCTTTGTCTCCAGCGTCGGCCGCAGCTGCGCCGGCGGAAAATAGTCATACTCGATCGCATAACCCAGCCGGGTCAGGCGCGCCCCTTCCAATCCCGGCACCGACTGCACCGCTCTGATCTGCACATCCTCAGGCAGACTGGTGGCAAAGCCGTTCAAATAGTACTCTCTGGTCTGCCGCCCTTCCGGCTCTAAAAAGAGCTGGTGGCTCTCCTTGTCGGCAAAACGGAGGATCTTATCTTCCACAGAAGGGCAATAGCGCGGTCCAATGCCCTCGATGAGCCCGGAATAGAGCGGCGATCGATCCAGACCCGAGCGCAGCAGCTCGTGCGTCTGCCGCGTTGTTCGCGTCAGATAACAGGGAACCTGCTCAATGTCGATTCTTTCGTGTTTGTGCGAGAAGGGGATTGGGTCCGCATCGCCCGGTTGCAGTTCCATGGCAGAAAAGTCGATGCTGCGGCCGTCGAGTCGCGGCGGCGTGCCGGTCTTGAGTCGACCTCGCTGAAAGCCGCGCTGCTGCAGCTGTTCGCTCAGGCCGTTGGAAGCCGGCTCGCCAGAGCGTCCGCCGCCCAAACTCTGCAATCCGACATGGATCTTGCCGTTCAGAAAAGTCCCGGCGGCGAGGATGACGGCGCGGCCGACGATACGGGTGCCGATTTCGGTCACAATGCCCGTCACAGCATGGCCGTCAAAGATGAGCGCCTTGACATCATGCTGGCGCAGGTAGAGATTAGGCTGATTTTCCAAAACGAGCCGCATCGCCTGCGAGTACTGCAGGCGATCATTCTGCGAACGAAGTGACCAGACGGCCGGCCCTTTGGAACGGTTGAGTACCTTGAATTGAATGGCGGTGTCATCGGCGACAATCCCCATCTGCCCGCCCAGCACATCAAGCTCCCGGACCAGATGCCCTTTGGCCAATCCGCCGATCGCGGGATTGCACGACATCTGCGCGACGGTGAAAATATTCATCGTCACCAGCAGCGTGCTCGCGCCCATGCGCGCCGCTGCCAGGGCCGCCTCGCAACCGGCGTGGCCGGCGCCGACGACAATGACGTCGTATTCATTTGCACTAACGCGCATCGATCGCTTTTGCTGTTCCACGTGAAACACTCACTTGCCAATACAGAATGAGGAGAATATGTCCTGCAAAATTTCCTCTGTCGTCACATCGCCGGTGATCTCTCCCAGAGCGTCCAGCGCCGCACGGATGTCAAAGGCGATGAATTCCGGCGACAACTGGGCGTCGATGGATTCGCCGGCGAGCGACATGAACTCCTGGCTCCGACGCAGCGCATGCAGATGGCGCGCTTTGTTGATAGGCGCAACTCCCGCCGCGTCATTGTCCCTGTTCGACTCGACCAGCGCTCTCTTGAACGCCGCAAAGCCGGCGCCCGTCCTGGCCGAAATTTCATGTGCATGCTTGAATTGCCGTACAAAACGACGGTCAACTTTATTGCCAACGACATCAATCTTGTTCAGCAGCAGGAAAGCGTCGTTCACTTTTTCCTGCAGCGAAGAGGCGATCGCATGATCCCGTTCATCCGGCGCAGCGCCGGCATCGACGACAAACAGGATCTGATCCGCACGACCCATGGTGTCGATGGACCTGGCAATGCCTTGCGCTTCGACGACATCCTTGCCAAGACCAAGTCCTGCGGTGTCCGATATCTTGAACAGCATGCCGTCAATGTCCAGCGACTCTTCGATGACATCGCGCGTGGTGCCGGGGATCTCCGAGACAATGGCGCGCTCTTCCTGCAAGAGGCGGTTCAATATGCTCGACTTGCCGACATTGGGCTTGCCGATCAGCGCAATGTGCACGCCCTCCCGCATGATCTTGCCATATCTGAAAGTGGCGATCAATCTTTCGATCTCCTGCTGCAGAGCCGCGACATTCTGCCGCAGCTCCTGTCGACCGACGAATTCGATATCTTCGGAAAAATCGAGCTCGATCTCCAGCAAGGCGAGCTGCTTCTTGACGCGCTCGCGCAACGCGAACAGTTCACTCGACAGAACGCCGGCCAACTGCTGCTGCGCGCTCGATAGACTGCATTGCGTCTGCGCCTCGATGACGTCGGCAATGGATTCGGCCTGCAGCAAATCGATCTTGCCGTTGATGAAGGCCCGTTTGGTGAACTCCCCTGGCTCTGCCAGCCGAGCGCCAGCCTGCAACAGCTCCTGTAAAATTTCCTGTACGAGGTAGCCGTTGCCGTGACAATTGATCTCGATGAGATCCTGGCCGGTGTAGGAATGCGGCTTTTCGAACTTGACCACCAGCACGTCGTCGAGCATAACGCGCTGTGCAGGCCGCATGATTTTGCCGCGCGTCATGCAGGCATGCGGCGCCTGCTGAATGGTCCGAACGCCTTTGAACAACGCATCGATGATGCGGATGCTCTCCGGGCCGCTCATGCGGATGATGGCGATGGCGCCTTTTCCCCTTGCAGTGGACAGCGCACAAATGGTGTCGCTCTGATATGTGATCATTGCATCCGTAAATGCAAAACCCCACATTCGTCTAAACAAAAGTGGGGTGATGATGTCATTTTTGTTCTCAATTATTTTTTTCGCTTTTTGCCGGCTGTCACGTCCACTGCCGGCGTCTCCTTCTTCGGCGTCAGATATTTCTGCTGCAGAATGGAGAGGACATTGAAAAGTGCATAATACAAATTCAAACCCGACGGAAAACTGTTGAACAGCAGAGTTAAAAAGATTGGCATAAAGTACACCATCATCTTCTGCTTCGGATCGGTCACGGTCATCTTTTGCTGGAAGAACATCGTGGCGCCCATGACGAGCGGCAGAATGTTGACGGTGTTGCCGTACAACGGCAAGGAGAAATTGCCCGGAAAGGTATAGATCGTATCCGGCGCCGACAGGTCAGTGATCCACCAGAAAAATCCTTCGCCGCGCAGCTCGATCGTCGTACGAAAGACGATGAACAGGCCGAACAACAGTGGCATCTGAATCAGCATGGGCAGACAGCCGCCCATGGGATTGACTCGCTGTTCCTTGTACATGGCCATCGTCGCCTGGTTCAGCTTTTGCGGATCATTGCGATATTTTTCTTGCAACTCTTTCAGCTTGGGCTGCAGCGTCTGCATTTTCTGCATCGATTGATAGCTCTTTTGCGTCAGCGGATAAAGGATGATCTTGATCAATATCGAAAAGATCAAGAGCACGACGCCGTAATTGGGGATGAAATTGTGCATCCATTTCAATGTCTTCAAAATGGGCAGACTGAAATATTTTATGAATCCCCAGCCAAAATCCATGAAATCGTGCAGATTTTCATCATACTTTTGCAAAATATCATATTCAAGCGGGCCAAGATAGATCTTGAAATCCGTGCTCGCCAGGCGCTCACCCAGATAGGGCATGCCGATGAGCAGACTGAACTTTTTCCATCTCTCTTTTCCCACCGGTTGCAGCGCGATTTCCTCGCCTCTGATGCGCGCATAATCTATTTTCTGCGTCTCCGGGATGATGAAGAAAGCGAAATACTTTGTTCGCACTGCCACCCAGTCGATAATGCCGCTCTCGCTATAAACCTTGCCGTTGGCGCGATAGCCTTTTTCAACGCTCCCCCCTGCTGAGATGGCTGCCTTGGCATACATCATGTCATCTTTCAGCAGCCGTTCGGTGGAAGCCAGCCCGTTCGGCGCAGCGATGAAAAATCTCTTGTCCGCTATCAACGGCTCCAGATTTTCCAGCGCAACCGTCATTTTGATTTCGTATGAGCCGTTTGTGAAAGTGAAATGCTTGCGAATGTATCTCCCCTCTCCCACCGCCAAGTCAAATTTGAGTGTATAAGAATCAGTGCCGTCCAGACGAACCGAATCGCCGTCTGTTTCGTAGATGAGACCGGCGGTGCCCAGCGAGTCGCCGCTCCTGGTCGTAAAACCCACGCTCAGCGTGCCGTAGCCATCCGGGAAAAGCTGCACCGGCTGTTCATCAGCACTGTGATACTTTTTCAACTCCCACTGCAACAGTGATGCGCCAAGAGAGCTGAAGGTCGCTCGATAGAGATCTGTATCGATCGTGATGATTTTTTCTTCGGCGCGCGCCGCGGCAGGCAGCAGGACATCGCCGCTCTCCGCGACCGCTTCCTGGGCGGTCTGCTCGGCGGCCTTGAGTTGCTCCAGCTGCGATTCGACTTGACCATCCTGCTCTTGTGGCTCGCTCGTGCGCTGCTGCTCGATATACTGCTTGCGCAGCTGCCTCTGCTCATACCCCTTCGGGTCCACCCATTTCTGATAGAGACCGCTGTTCGCCAGAATTAATATCAAGCCAATCAGCACAAACGCCAGTATCGTTTTCTTATCAAAATCCATGGCTTTTCTTTTTTAGTGAATCGTCAAACCGGGTCATAACCGCCCCGCGAAAAAGGATTGCATCTGAGAATCCGGTAGAGTGTTTTCAGCAGGCCCTTGATGACGCCATACTTTTGAATGGCTTGCACGGCATAGTGCGAGCAGGTCGGCGCATAGCGACACGCGCTCGGCAAGAGCGGCGAGATCGCGATCTGGTACACTCTGATGATGGCGATCAAAACTTTTCCGACCAACTTGCCTGCGCGCGAAAAGATATCCTGTATCGCCATTTTCACGAATGGCTCCCTTTACTTCATCCTGCTCTTTGAACTCGGTGCTTTCAATCCTTCGCTTTGCGTGCGTGATGCGATGCTGCGAACGTTTCAGCGGCGGGCAACGGCCGCACCAAGCCTCTTTTTTCGATCGCGCGCAACAGGTCGGTCAATGCGCGTTGCCTCTCTGCATGCGTCACAGCCATGACGTTCATGTTCGCAATGATGACAATATGCGCCGCCAGTTGATAATCGGCCTGGTTCGTGCGCCACAGCTCGCGCGTTATCCTCTTCAGCCTGTTCCGGACGGGCTTGTTGCGGGCGCGCGCAGCGGCGAAACCAACCTTCAAGTCATCTTTTTCTACAGAGAAAATGGTGAAATATTCATTTTTAAATACATGCCCATTCTGTACGATCGCTCGAAAATCAGCGTTTTTCTGCAAAATCATGCTTTTCGGCAAACGTGCCACCGGGCGGATCGGGCTATTCGTCGCTGACGGTCAATTTCTTTCGACCCTTTGCGCGCCGGCGGCTGAGTACGGCTCTGCCATTCTTGCTCGCCATGCGGCTGCGGAAACCATGTTTGTTAACCCTTTTTCGCCGGTGCGGTTGAAAAGTCTGTTTCATTCTTCATCTCCATCGTCTTTATCATTATCGCAAGATTAATATTATACGTATTTTGACGATTAAAATCAAGCTCTTTTCTTTTGTTAACAAACACTTAGAAATGTCGTACAACACTATATTTAGTATATTTCGATGCGCCGCGCCCCAATAAATTGATTCCTGTAATAGCGGTCCGTCATCTTGCTCAAAATCACGCCTCGTGATGACGAGGCGTGCAGGAAATAGCCCTTGCCGATATACAAGCCGACATGGGTGGCTGTGCGGCCGCCATCGGAAAAAAAGACCAGGTCGCCGAAGAGCAGGTCTATCCGGTGCACCTTTTTAGCTCCGGCGAACATCTCTTGCGTGCTATGGGGCAGTGTGATATTCGCCGCATTCTTATAGAGCGTCGCGATCAGTCCGGAGCAGTCCGTGCCCTGCGGCGAATCGCCGCCCCATTTGTAGGGTGCACCGTAGAACTTGCGGATCTCCTCTTTCATCTTTTCCATCATCACGGCGTCATAGGAGATCTGATTGTGCATGCCACTATAGTAGGGTCTGGGCGCGAATGGCCCGGCGCACTGCAGAAGCAGCGCCAGCAGTAAGAGAAAAAACAGTCTCGTTTTTTTCACGTCAAATTTTAACCTGGATTATTCCCAAACGCCTTCGTGTCTTGGTGTGGGTGAATTTCTCAGCTTAACTTGAATTTTTACAGATCACAAACAGCAAATGCCAAATAACGAATCGAGTGGATAAAAGTAAACCACCGAGTTCGCCGAGAACACAAAGTCCTAACAGTCAAAATAATTGTCTATAATTTTCACTTGCATTTTCATTATATTGAATTAAATTGAATAATTAAAGATTTTTGCGTATTTTTTTTAGAATATCAATTTGCAGTGCAGGTTGCTTATGTCCGGAATTTATACATCACTCAGATCATGCTTTCCCTGCTACATGATATTGCTCGCAATCGCGACGCTTGTCGTCATCTATTTCATCAGTGTTCTGCATAAAAAACATCCGCAAATATTCTGGACGATCCTGATAACATCAGCAGTGGTGACTATCTTTGGCCTCACTACACAACGGTTTGTGCTTCCCAGATTTTTAAGAGCTTTTTCTCTCTTGTGCGGAAGATCGCAGACCAATGTAGAGTGGTTTGTCTACGATACAGATCCGCGCAATGACGACTTTATAAAAGGCAACTTGAATCAAAGAGACATGCGAATTCTTGATCGGGTGTTGATGCAAGAGAAGAACCTTAACAATGGCATGCGGCTGGATAGCACCACTTTAAATGAGCATGCCAATTACGACCCCCAAATCATCGATGCTTATGACCGCTGGCGCAAATGCAAGGACATGCGGCGCTCTTATCACAAGAGCATCTACCCGGATGAGCGCAGATTATATCGCTATCTCAGGAACTAGATCGTCTTCATGGAACAAAATTTTACGTACAAGATATAATAGATAAACCCGAAAGAAATCGGGTTTTTTCATTTAAGAGCGTGCTGTCATGAAAACACTATTTTACTGCGTCCTCCTGCTCGCTGCAGTTGCAGCGCGCCTGCCGTCGTCCGAGAGACAACTGAACGCCACCTTCCTGTTCGCCTTTGGTGAACAGGGCGAACGTCCGGCCCAGTTCAACCGGCCGCTCGGCGTTTCGGCGGATGCGCAGGGCAACATTTACGTCACTGACACCGGCAACAACAGGCTGCAAAAATTTACGCCGTACGGCGAACTGATCTCCTTCATCGGCGGCTTTGGCTGGAGTAAGGAGCAATTCCAATATCCTGTGGATCTGTTTGTCTATAATTCACTCGACATCTTTATCGCTGACTATAACAACAACAGGATCGAACGCTATGACAAGGATTTGAATTGGCTGGCATCCTATCTGTCGAGCGAGAACTGGTCAACCAGGATGCAGTTTCTCTTTCCCATCTCGGTCTGCCTGAGCCTGCACGGCGACTTTTTCATCGTCGACGCCGAGAACGACCGGGTCGTGAAACTGAACGCGGCGTTTGAACCTGAACTCTCTTTTGGCGACTACGACTGGGGCCAGGGTGTGCTGCAGGAGGCATCGCACGTCTATGTCGGCAAAAACGACAATGTCTATGTGACGGACTCGGGGGCGCATAAAATTCTCGTCTACGATTACTATGGCAACTTTATGTTCGATATCGGCGCCGAAGAACTGCTCTCCCCCAAAGGCCTGTACGTCGATGACCAGGAACAGATCTTTGTCGCAGACGCCAAAGGCCATCGCGTCCTTGCCTTTGACCGCGACGGCCGCCTGCTTCTCAAACTCGGTTCGCTGAGCACAAAATTTGCCGGCTTTCATGAACCCTCGGATGTCACGGTCGTTCGCGACAAACTGTACGTCGCGGATACGCAGAATCATCGCATTCAGATCTTTCAGCTCGAGTGGGAAAACTAAGATTGCCAGTGAATTGGATTCATATATGGAAGACCCCGCTGTGTTCCATCCTCCTCTTTCCCGTGCTCCTCGTCGCGCAAACGGGCAAAGTCCAGACGGACAAAGTCCAGGCGGGCAAGGTCCAGGCGGGCAAGGTCCAGACGGGCAAGGTCCAGACGGGCAAG
>RQOI01000030.1 GCA_003854995.1 Candidatus Zhuqueibacterota bacterium | reverse complement strand
ATCCTGCAATTTTTTCGTCACATTGTCGAGGATGAGTCGAGCCTGACTCGTCAATTCATCCTTATTGAATTCAAAATTGACGCCCTGCAGCACGAGCGCGGCATCCACCTGATCGGGAATGACCTCGGCTTCCGGCGCCGCGTCAGGGATTTCCTCGACCGGAGGCGGCGGAGGGGGTGGTTCGGCAGGGACGACCTCTCTTGGCGCCGTGTCCAAGGGTTCTTCCAATTCGACCGCGGGGCTGACGACTGGCGGCGAAGATTGCAGCGGAGGCTTTTTCTCGTCCTTTTGGCCGCCAAAATAAAAGCTGATGCCAACGCGTCCCTGGAACATCATGCTGTTGACGTCATCACCATAGCCCGTGTTATCGAGCTTTTGATTCAGCAGAAAAGCGTTTTGCGCGCGCGCATCCAGCGCCCAGGAATCGTTGAAAAACCACTCGGCGCCAATCCCGACGAGGGCGGTCGCGTTGGTGCGCTGACCGTGCACGCTCTCGCCATAATCGGGACTGTCCTTATCATTATTCTGCAGATCCCACCGGACAGCTCCAAGGCCCAGCACGCCATACGGTTTAATGGCAGCACCTGTTGGCAGGCCCGCGCGCACGACGAGATTCACCGGCAGGGCCAAAGTGCGAAAATCGAGGTCATCCGCTGCCGGAATCAGACGACCGGTTGCGGACGGTCGGAAACAGCCATAGCCGGCTTCAAGGCCGATTTGCACGTTTGGCGTGATGCCGTAAAGCGCGTGGCCGCCGAGCTGCCAGCCCAGAGCCGAGTGGTTGACAGCGCCGCCCCAGAACTTTATGATGTTGGCATGGCCGCCGATGTTGAATCGGTTATCCCAGGTTTCAACAGCTGAGGCAAACGATGCAGCCAACAGCATCGTTACAAAAAGAGCTCTTTTCATAGTCACATCCCTTTTCTAGTTCTCTCTGCCAGGTTGCAGGCGAAACATACTAAATTTTTAGCAAAATTGCAGCCACCTTTTTAACAAATTATAGGCCAGCGTTATTCAACGAAAATACACGTGGATTATATTGCCCGGAAAAAGTATTTTAAAGATGCGAATCGATGTGACCGCTTTCACTGAAACTCTGAGGACATAAATTCAGCTCAAGCCCCAAAAAAAGGCGGATTATCAATCCGCCTTTACATTGGAACTATTCGATATAGATTTGAGCGCAACGAGAAGGAGGATGGTGTTCCTGCGCGCCTGGATACACACCCTTGCCCTCAGTGTAGATCGGTATATCAGGATCAATGACATCCAACTTTGTTAAGAATTGCTTAATTGATTCAGCTCGACGTTCACTGAGCACTTGCTGCTTCTTTTCATTATCGGTCTGAAACTTGGTCGCATCGGTAAAACCCTCGACTCGAATACGACTGACTGGCTTTTTCCAGTTTCGAAATACCTGTTTGACAAATCCCTCCTGATCAGTTGAGAGTTCATATACATTCAAATCAAATCCCGAAAGCTTGATCATATTTCCTTCCTGTTCGTAGCCGCGTTCATCGCCCAGCTCTTCTATGCCCGTGCCTAGAATGGTATTCGAAAAGAAAGCAGCATCTGCAAAATCAGTTGAAATATATTCTACGTTTCTGAGATCTTGCTCGTTTACCGGCTCTAATATCGTATCTCCCTTTGCTATTATTTGATCATAGCTGTAAAAATGACCACCCATCGGATCATCAGCGTGAAAGTCGTCATTCGTGTCAATTCGGAACATGATCGAAACGCCGAAATCATTACAGACACCTTGCAGACTATCAATGACATCCTTATGGTAATGAGCATAGGCAATGGCATAGTCTTCAAGCAAGATTCTAAGAATGTCCCCTTTTACAAGTCTCGTATATTCCGAAGTTCTATTTGAATTTTCCGGTCTTTGATTTTCAGAAGCGAGTTTATCAAAAATCCACTTTGCCAAATTTTGTTCCCTGACCATGATCGAGGCGAAATTGACAAACTCTTCTTCATTCTCCAGCCATTTCATCGGCTTGACAAAGTCCTGATAGTGACCAAAGTATAACTTGCGCGATTTATCATAGCAATTCAACTCTCTCCTTGGTCTGAATTCAGGCTGCATTCTCCCATTCTGATCCCATCTATAGCCAAAATAGCGCCCGCTATGCATGTCTGAAAAATGCAGATACATATTCGTGTCTTTGATCGCCTTCACATCTACCCTGTCCCGATCAAAGATAGCGATCAGCAGTGTTTGATCTTTCTGATCTTTCGGTGCATCATCAAATGGTATGTCATGTTCTTTGTAAACACCTATACCGATGGTTAAATCGACCTTGAAAAATTTAATATCCGTGACATCGCGAAATGCCATCCTTTCGCATTCAATCGCTGGGGTGTAGGAAAACACTCTCGTCTCGCAATAATCGCCGGCATTTTTTGTCGCCGGAATTGGACCATTGGCGCTGCTCACCGCGGCTCTAAAGCTTTCGTCCTCGAGCATCTGTTTGAGCTGGGCATCTTGCACAACTTTTATCTGTCCTGTCGTTCGCGGCGGCAAATTGAAATGGTAGACCAGACCGGCGCCGAAATCATTGATTGGGAAATCGGGCATGTCATCGCCGGTGAGGACATCGGTAGGCCAGGCTGTTTTATTCCACAAAACAAGCGGCGAGTAATAAAGATCCAGATAGAGATTTTGCAGCAGCCTGGACTTGTTGCCGGCGGTGATAAAAGTGGAGCGAGCCGTATTGCTGCCGCCCTTGAAATCGAGATAGCCAAAACCCAAACCGAAATACGGATTGATCAGTTTGTGCAAAAAATCGGCAAAGAAACGATATTCCAGGCCGACGCCGCGAAAGGAGGTGACGTCATCGGACGCGCCCGTCCGATAGGTCCCGGTTCCCAAATAGCCATTGAGGGCGACGGAAGAGGCCCGCGACAGACGAATGGGCAGGCCAATCTTTGCATCGACCGTCTGCAAGGGCACAGAGTAGAGGAGTGATGTCTCGAGTGGCATGACCGCCGTTTTCCCATCCCTTCTGAATTTGAACGGAAAAGTCATGATTCCGGCGGAAAGATAGGTGGTGTTGGTGTTGACCACGTCCATTTGCCAAATTGGCATGATGCCGACCTGACCTTCGACGCCAAAATAGTCGGGCCATGGGTACCATCGAAGGCCCACATAGAGCGGCACCCCGACACCCACATGATCATTGTCCGCCGCCGTTTTGCTTTCGGTGAAGACGCTCTGCAGTTGAATGCCCAGCAACAGCTCCATGTTATCTCTGAAGCGATTCGATACTTCAAAGCCTGCCCCCATCATCCAGTCGACTTGCTGCTGTATGCTCTCTGGAAAAATCGTATAGATATCGCCAAGCGTCTTCCCCATCACAAAAAATGGCGACAGCCACCATTTTGAACCCATTGCTGCCGGCATCTTGTACGCAAGTTTGCCATAAACAATGTTGAACGGAAAGGCATAATAGACGCCGAAACCATAGCGGCCATAGTCAAAAGCCTTATATTGACTCAGGTCACAAGGATGATGATATACGTATTTCAGCTTGATCTGATCATTCGGATAAAGCTCATCCTCTATTTTTCTTTGCGAATTGAAAAACCATCTGTTGATGTCAGAATAATCACCAACAGGCGCAGGATCTAATTCTATGTGCAGTGAATCTGCGCGCGCTTCAAGATCAACCTTTTGCAGTGTATCTGTCAAACTCTGCAGCGCAATTGTATCGCTTTTTGCCTGAGATAGAGACAGTGAACAGAGCAGCACAAGAACCATTATAACATTTACCGGCCGCATGTCAACCTCCCTGTCTTGAGACATTGTACTGATCTATCTGTGGGATGGATATGCAAACGCCCCTGCAAATCAATACTTTTCATTCCCCATTTGGTCGTCGCTACGCAAGAGCATCTCTGTGGGCAGAAAACAGATCCCCTTTCCCGCCCTCTCTGTGGGCAATAATAACCACATTTGCATTTAGAGTCAAGTAAAATCAGCGCAATGGCAATAAATTGACGCAGCAGAGCAAAAGACTTTGCATTGGCAGCAGCCGCCTCAAGGGTGCGACGACCTATTTGAGCAGCGTCAGCTTTTTCGTCTCGCTGTACGGGCCGGCGGTCATGCGGTAGAGATAAATTCCGCTGGGCACGTGATTGCCGTGCATATCCACGCCATCCCAGACCAGCGAGTGATAGCCTGCGGGCATGTCCCGATGCAAGAGCTCGCGGACGAGCTGGCCTTTTTGGTTATAGATGCCCAGACAGACAGGCGCCTCCCCGGGCAATTCAAAGGCGAACGTCGTCGTCGGATTGAATGGATTCGGATAATTCTGCAACAACGCCACTTCATCCGGCGCTTCGATGGTGATGGAAATGGGCCCAAAGTGCTGCCAATAGCCGGCCTTGCTCACGCTTTCCAGTTTATAATGATAGAGCCCAGGCGACAGCTTTGCGCAATCCACGAACCGGTAATCAGAACCGGCAGACGCGGTGATCAGCTCCACCGTAAGGGATTGATAATCGCCATCTGCCGCTGCGCGCAGCAGTCGAAATCCGGCGTTATCAATTTCACGGACCGACCAGGTCAACAGAACGCCATCCGCCTTTCTGAACTCGGCCTGAAAAGAGGACAGCTCAACCACTGTCCGCATCGTCAATAGCCATTCGACAGTAGTCTCCTCTTCGCCATCCGAGACGAGACATTTCAGCACGTTTGCCGGCGGAAACATCTCGCTCATGAAAAGCAGCAGCCTGGATTGATTGCCGACCATCTGATTGTTCATGAACCAGGAATAGTGGATGGGATCATTATCGGGATCAGAAACCTCGGTAATTTCAAAGAGCAGGCGCTCATTATAGGCAAAGCTCAGCTCTTTTTCCTCTGGCATGCTCGCAATGATTGTCGGTGCGCTGTTGCCCTTTTCAGCCATAGCGCTGAATAAGGTAAAAGCGCCGGTCGGCAGCATGGCTTTGAAGACATAGCGACCCGTGCTCGAACCGAGTCGCGCCGTCGCTTTGGCATAGCCGGCTGAATCCGTCAGCACCGTTTGCGGCGCTTTGATCTCGCCGCCATCCATCGCAGAAAATGTCACCGAGCTGTTTGGCGCGCAATTATGATGGACATCCGTGACCAGCACGGTCAACTGTTCATCCAGCTCGCTGTTGATCCGACCGGATTGCTCATCGCCGGCGTGCTTGAGGATGACCATTGCTTCATCGGCGTGTCCGATGATGCTGAACGTCACGCCGCGATCCGGTGCAATCGGCGCTGCCGCGCGCACCACGTTCTCGCCGACCACGGTCCCAAGGGTGAAATCAGCTGCGGCATGTCCCTGCGCATCCGTCTTGACCAGTATGGAATCCCCTGCATCGAAATGTCCGCCGCCCGAATCGACTGTAAAGCGCACATACTGGCCGACAAAAGGATTATCGCCATTTTTCATCAACACGACGAGCGGCTGCGGCGTCTTTTTCCCGACCGTGCCTTCCTGCAAATGTCCGGAATAGATCTGCACCGTCGGATTGCCGCGTTCAAACAGGACCGTGGCCCTTTGCTCGATGAAAAGGAGCTGCGGCAAAACGGCGGCGAGCAATATCTTTTCTCCCGGCAGCGTGGCCGCCAGCCTGGCTATCAGTTTGCCCTGAGGATTGGTCAGCGAATCCGGCTGGAGCAATAGCGCTCCTTCACCGATGACGGTGAGGCCCACCTTGGCGCCTTCGATGGGACGGGCGAACTTGTCAAAAATGGTCACGACAACCTCAGAGCTCGATACGCCGTCTGCCAGAACCGGCGAGGTGGCTGAAATGGTGGACAATCGCAGATCCGGCGCCGGCAAGCCCTCTGTCGTCATCAAGGTGAAAATGACGGAAGAAAAATCTGTCTTTGCCTCAATGATGCACTGGCCCTGGCGCTCGCCCAGTTGCACCTCGACGTGCGCGATGCCCTCGGCATCTGTATAACTGGTGGTTTGAGATGCGCCATCAAAAGAGCACTCTCCGATATTGACTTTGAACTGCACCGGATAATTGTTGACGCAGTTATCATAGATATCTGTGACGACGACGGCGAGCGCTGTCGGCAATGTCGTATTCGGCGCGCCCTGCTGGTTATTGCCCGCTGCGATGGTCATCTTTCGAGCTTGACCAGCGATGCTGGTCATGGTGAAGAGAATCGGCGAATTGCTCACTCCAGTTGCACTCGCTTCGATGTGCGAGACAACCCCGGCCGTCCTGTCAGCGGTGAACAGGACAGAGGCACTGCCGTCAGCAGCTGTCTGCACGCTGCTGGAGCTCTCACCGTCCAGCGAGCCGCTGCCCGATGTCACGCTGAACGAGACATCGTAATTTGGCACTGGTCGCGTTTCTGTGTCGATAATTTTGACGACGAGCGGCTGCGACGGCTGCATGACAACGACGTTTTGGTTCTCGCCCGAGACGAGCACAATTTTATCCGGCGTCTGATTGAACGACTCGAATTCGATCGTCGGATGGCTCTGCAACTCGAGATTGACACCCCTGATCAGGACAGTGACAACTTTGTGTTCCGCGACCGTGCTGCTCAGCGTCGCAACGACCTGACCATTTGCATCTGTCTTGTCATTCTGCACCTGCAGATCATTACCCGAGCCGGAGACCGTGATCTCCACGGTCACGCCTGTCACCACCTGCTCCTGCGAGTCGCGCACCGTCACCAGGATGAGAGCGGTGCTCGTCCCATTCGCCGGCACAGGACCGGACGCCGTGACCGTCGATTTTGCTGCATCGATGGCCACTCCCGGAAAAGACCAGATGATGGGCGAATTGATGAGGGGCTGTCCCGCATAGCCGGACTGCGCCTGCAACGTGTTGGTCGGACCAAGGTAGGCATCCGGCGTCCACAAGACAGAGGCGATGCCCTGTTGATCGGAGGGCATTGTCAGTTGTCGTGCGCCATTGATGCTGCCATTGCCGGACGTGATGGTAAAGACGACATCGTGATCTGGCGCCGGATTATCGTATTCGTCCGTCAACTTGACGCTGAATGGCTGCGAAAATGGACTGCCGGGATTCATTGTCTGTCCATCGCCGCTCACTTTTTGCATGCGCTGCGGTTGTCCGGCCGTCGCTGTGGCTCTGAACTCTTGCGGAGAATTTTTCGCCCCGGCGACGCGCGCTTCGACAGAATATTCTCCCGCAAGTGCGCCGAGCCGATAAAATATTGCAGCGTAACCATTTGCATCCGTCTGCGGCGTCGTGTTGCCATCAAACGATCCATTCCCCACTGTGGGGACAAAAGAGACCGACTGGCCTGGCACGGGCGCGCCGTACTGATCGACGACGCGGACGCGAAACGGCTGCGGCAGCAGCCGATTCACAACGCCGACCTGATCGTTTCCCGAAACAGCTTCCAAGCTGTTGGACGTCTGATGCCTGGCAATGACGACCCGGCGATTGGCAGCGACAGTGCGCTCCTCAACGACGCTGCCATCGGTCAACGTCACCCGCACATCGCACGCCGCGCGGCCGGCCAGTCCAAAATGCTGAACAGCAGACGGCGAGCTCAGATAACCCACTGCCGTCACCACCTCGCGGTGGCCCAGGAGCGCTGAGGCATTGCCCAGCTGCCCGGCCGCATAGACATCGATCTTGCTGCCAATGCCGCCGACATCGCCCTTGGGCCCGATTGTAGAGATCTCGATCCAGTTGTTCTGCGAGATAGCCGAGCGATTTTCCAGAAAAATATTCTCAAACAGCTTGGCCGTTATATACAAATCGAGGTCGCCATCCGCATCAAAATCGTGCGCCACACAGGATCTGGCGTCCGCGCCGATGAGCGCCGCACCACAGTAGCCGGCGGACTGGAACTGCTTTTGCCCGTCATTGAGGCTGAGGACCGCGACAGCGGTTTTATCGTAACCAGTATTGCGCAGACGATATAAATCGAGCCAACCATCATTATCGGCGTCATAAAAAAGCGGCGTAAAACCTTCCATGGCCAGGCTGTAGGCATCGGTTTTATCCTGAAAGTATCCTCTGCCGTTGTTTTCAAGAAAATAGAGGTTAATCTTGTTCAGCGTGTTGGGGATTCGTGTATTGGCGACGAACAGATCCATGTCGCCATCGTTGTCATAATCGGCAAAAGTGGCGCCGTCCGAACGATCCGGAACCGCAGCACTGCGTTCGGCAGCGACCTCGCGAAAAAAGCCGTTTTCATTCAAATACAGTTCGTTATGATCCTCGCGCTTCGAGATGTAGATATCATAGTCCCCATCATTGTCAATATCGCCGACCGTGACGCCCTGGGTGCCGATCTGCTCCGGATCTTCAATCACGCCTTCGGCGCCACGATACTCGCGCGCAAAATAGCCGGCGCCGTCATTGATGTACATCTCATTCTGCATTCCCCAGTTCACGGCATAGATATCGAGATATCCGTCATTGTTGGCATCAAAAGCGACGGCGCCGCGCGTTTCACCGTTGATGGGCTCGATGCCGCGCGCAAAGCTCTCTTCGGAAAAATAACCATCGCCGTCGTTGATATAGAGCTGGTTGGGCTCCCAGGTATTGGCATTGAACAGATCGAGATCGCCATCATTATCAGCATCAAAAAACAACACCGCATGGCTGCAGCACTCGTCCGCGACGCCGCGCTCCACTGTTTCCTCCCTGAAAGTGCCATTCGGCATTTGCATATACAATATATCATGCAAGCAATGCCCTTGAACACAGTTGCCGATATAAATATCATCGAGGCCATCGCCGTTCACATCGCCAACGGCAATACCATGACCGCCATAGCTCGGTCGGCCGAGTCCAATGAGATTCCGCGAAAAGCTCTTGTCAACATAGAACATTTCGCTCGCTTGCGTGCAGATTTTCAAGTCTGTAAAAATCGGGCCGACAATAGAGGGGTAATCCGGATCGCCGCCGAAATAGATCTGGTTGAATCGTTTCATCTGCCCGGGGAATTCGGTGCGAATGATGAGTTCATCGTTCAGATAAAACCACATATTAAGGTTGTCGTAGATGAGCTTGAATCTGTAGGTGACGCCTTTGTTCCATTTCTTGTCGCTCAGGATGTGGCGCTCAACGCGCTCCTCAACTCCCCTGGCGCTGACATCTATCTTCATCGAGCACGAACCATCGGCATTCCTGTAATTCTTTCCCGTTCGCAAGAAAAGCCAGGAGCCATCCTGGTAATACCTTTCACTGTCATCTTCCGAGCTCGTCATGAAAAAGAGATGCTGCTTGCTCACGTCTGTCTGCTCATAGGGATTGAAATTTTTGACGCTCCACTCGATGGTCGCCGTTTGCGGCAGACGGTCTTTCAGAGTGACCAGCAGGCGGCTGCCGCTCATGCCGTTCGTTGTCGATTGCCAGCCATCCTGGGTATAGACGCCATTGATATTTAGAAGCTGTACGAATTCATTCTCTTCCTGACCAGTCAAAAATGATGTGCAGAGTACTCGCTTATGCGACGGCACTTGCGCGATTGTCCATGATGTTATCGCTGATATGAACATGCAGAAAACGAGCCAGAATTGCAATTTCTTCATCACTACCGTCCCTTGGAAAATCCCGATGAGCACAGTCCTTTATAAAGGAGCTGCATGCAAAAACGCCAGTGCAGTGATCCGCCCTGGCGTTGATCTTATACTCATATATAGTGAAAAAATGAGCGTGTGCGGCATACGGACTTGCGCGCACAACAACTTTTCGCACACGCTGCGGAAAATAAGCCCTTATAGTCAGACTATAAGGGCTTGCATTTCATTTGAGTAAAACCATTCGTCTGGAAAATTGGACATCGCCGGCGCGCAGGCTATAGAAATAAATACCAGACGGCATCTTGACAGCGGCCGAATTGGTGGCATCCCATTTCACCTTATAGCGCCCGGCGGGCTGATGCATGTCGACCAGCACCTTGACCAGCCGTCCGCGAATGTCATAGATTTTGATGCTCACCTGTCCGGCGGCAGCGAGATCGTATTCAATGGCTGTCGATGGATTGAACGGATTCGGATAATTTTGTCCCAGGCTGAATTCAGTCGGCACACTATCATCTCTCTTTTCGACATTGGTTCTGAATGCGTAATTCGCCCGAAATGTCCGATGGTCATTGAGATAGACAATCTTTGTGGCAATCGTGTCGGTTCTGTCATGGTTCCAGTGGGTAAAAGCCCAGGTTTTGCTCTCTTCTGCTGACAGAGTGACCATGCTGCCGTAATCATAATCCTGACTCTCGGGCAGCCGTCTGACTGTGGCGTTTGCACCGTCTGTCACTGTAGTCGAGATCGTGCATCCTGAAATGATGATGCTGTGCACATCAGACCAGGATGACACGATCGACGGATGCGTCTTACAGCGCGCCCGCACCCGGATGAGATAGGCGCCGGATGAAGTATAATAGTGCGAGTAAAAGTTCTCATCCCATGCCAGATCATTGAATGCCGTTGTGCTGATGAGGTTGGTCGCCGGATCGATCTCCTGCAGCATGACGGCGCTGCCATACTTGCCCTTGAATTCGTGCCCTTCGATACCGCTGAATTGAATATTCAGGGTGATGGCGCCGTCAAGCCCGGGAATAATATTGGTGAACCTGGCGATATAGCCGGTATAAGTGTTATCCGCCGGCAGCTTGGTGTTCGGCGCGGTATCGCCGGCGGAAATCGGATTGCCCATCTCATCTTTGCCCAGTGAACTCGCGTTCTCGAAAGCATCAGCGCTGCGCAATGTCACCAGGGACGCCTGGGACCAGCTGTGTCGATTTCTGTTGCCGTAAAATGCGATCGTGTACTTTTTTAATGGATCCAGGCCGGTGAAATCAAGCATCAGGACATCGGT
>RQOI01000330.1 GCA_003854995.1 Candidatus Zhuqueibacterota bacterium | reverse complement strand
GGTCCTGTAAAACTCGTTGAATTCCTCTCGCGTCATGCTCATGCTGTGATGAATAGACAGGACAGCCTCGAGATCCTCCAGGTTGTTGATGGATTGCCCTACAGTCGCGGGCATTGTCACCACCTGTGCTGAATCAAGTTCATCAAGCCCTATCTGCTCCTTGTGATCTTCCTCCCAGAGTCGGCCCGTTTGCGGCCGGATGGGATTGGACAGCAGCAGCAATCGGCCTGTGCCGATTTCAATAATGTCAAAGAGCAATTCGGCGAGGACAATGATGATGAATGCGCCAGCAGCAAAAATGACCTTTGCGTATGCGCGGCGTGATTTTTCGCGATTTTCATGATTCTCGTTCATTCAGCTATCCTACCTGCGGATCATACGTCGTGAGCAACAGAGACTGTGCCCGTTAGAACTTGAACGGCATCGGCGTGAAACAAGTCATAAAAATGAACAACATGAGGACAGCGAGTATCTTGCGTTTTCGATCCAGCGGCGTCGCATCATCCAGAGGCGCCGGATGTTTCCGGCCCAGCAACAAGAGCAGGATGAACAAAAGCGCCCAGCCGCTATAGATCAGCGTCAAGCCGCCCAACACCAGAATAAAAAGGGGCGCAAATCGGAAACCTCTGCTGCCGAACACGCTGTAAAAAATATGCCCGCCATCCAGCTGGCCGATCGGGAGCAAATTGAGCGATGTGACAAAAAGCCCGACCCAGCCGGCATAGGCCAAAGGATGGAGCAAGACATCGGACCCTTTGGGAACCGGACCAATGGCCAGATAGGAAATGAACTTGTAGATCAGCGATTCACCCAATGTGATATTCATGCCGGTGGTATTGCTCATCGCCGGCGTGACGTCCGATAATAATACGCCAAAGTAAATGACCGGCGCTGTAACGATGAAACCGGCTAGCGGTCCGGCGGCGCCAATGTCAAAGAGCGCTCTTTTGTTTGGCATCACTCCGCGCATCTGAATCATGGCGCCCAATGTGCCGAATGGGTTGAGATAGGGAAAAGGGATGAAGAAAGGCAGCGTCGCGGGAATTTTATAGCGGCGGCACATGAGGTAATGCCCCATTTCATGGGCAAGCAGAATGGCGATGACCGAGAGGCTATACCATGCACCCCACGTGAGCCATGTCGACCATATGGTCAAAAAGAACAACAGGATATTGATCCATGGCTTGTCAGCCGGAAGCAGGTGCCGAATGCGACGCCTGAAGGGCGCTTTAAAGTCGTCTGTTCGCATAGTGGTCGATCTTTGTCATTGTCATCGCATCATTTCATGAACGGCATCAACTGGTCGTACACCGCATGAATCTGCTCAGGATGTTTCTCGAAATCAAATTCATCCGCATTGATCGTCAGCACGGCCGTCTGCTTTGAGATTCGATCGATCCATCTCTCATAAGCGCCGTTCAATTCATGCAGATAATCGACAGTGATACTTTTTTCAAATTCCCGACCACGTTTGCGGATGTGGGTGATCAACGTCCAGGTCGATGCTTTGAGATAGAGTACAAGATCGGGTTTGCGAAGATAGTCGGTCATGACCGCAAAGAGATCCTGATAATTGCGGTAATCGCGATCGGACATGTGCCCTTGTTTGTGGAGTATATAGGCAAATATCTCGGCGTCCTCGTAGATCGATCGATCCTGCACGCACGGCACCGGGCTCTCGGAGATGGCTTTCTGGTCGATGAATCTTTGCGATAAAAAGTAGACCTGCAGATTAAAGCTCCATCGATCCATATCTCGATAGAAATCTGTCAGATATGGATTATTGATGACGCGCTCAAAATAGGCGCGGAGATGAAATCGTTGCGAAACTTTGGTCGTCAGTGTTGTTTTGCCAACGCCAATATTGCCCGCGATGGCCATGAAAAACGGTTTTTTCAAGGTGTTCGCTGGATGATCTGTCATGCTTTCACTTTAGCTTCCATTGTGCATCGGATGAGTTGACTGGGCCACGAGAACAGGCGGACAAAATTGCACCTCGTCCACAGCCGCACCGTCCAAATTTGTCAGACGAAAATAAAAACCCATTTCGCCAATCACGTTATCGATGCGAACGAGCAGATAATTCGCGCCGATCCTCAGCTTGGCAGTGGTAATATAGTTATCTATGAGAGCATCTCCACGAACATTCTTCATCATCACCAATTCATCATTCAGCCAGGCCTTTAATCGCCCATTCATGCCAAATCGAAGCTGAACGGTCCTGAACATCTTTGAGTTAATTTCCAGCAGCGCATACAAGGCTTGATTCATGGACGTCCCGGCGATCTGCTTGAGATCGACATAGCCATCAAACAGCTCGTCACGGCGCGCTACGATCTCTGGGGCATATTTTTCATCCGCAATCCAGCGATCAACAGCCTTTTTTTCTGGCCAGAACTGCTGATGAAATCCGCGCTGCATATCAAAAGGTCCGATGATTTTCCAATTGCCTTCGCAAGGGATGCCGATTTTGCTCACCATCTGTTCAGCGATGTCGAGATTGCCGGCAAGGTGCTCTGCAGCGGCCATCGCGATCGTGCCATTTATTTGAAAATGCGGATTATTGGCATCGTTCGCAAAATCATATAATCCGGCCGCCCAATCACGTATGGCGAAACCGTTCTCATTGCCGATTCGCAGGGCGTTGAAATAATGACGCCAATATTGGCCCCAGGGTGCTGGGCCGGCATATTGATAGGACTCGGGATCAGCCACCTGGACGAACAGCTTCTCAGCCTCAGCAGTGCTGCGACCACTCTGTAAATCATAGATCAATTTGAACGCCAGCGCAGTGCGACGGCTGATCGGATCATCGCTCGATGCAATGCTTTTTCCCAGCAGATCGTCCGCAAGATCTATTCCCACATTGAAATGAAGCGCCCAGGACGCCAGATGAAGCAATCGATTGCCATTGAAGCCGCCACGCCCAAACTCATCTATCGCTTTTCCAAGTATCTCGCGAAAATACTGCCTGTGCTCGTCCGATTCGGGATTCAAGTAGAGCAAGAGAATTTTATAACCCGCGTCGTCAGGCCCTTCCTGAACTGCACGCTGAATATACTCTTCCGCTCTCGCTAAATTGCCCTTTAATAATTCATTGTATCCCAGGCGATGCAAGGTGGTGGCGCGAAACCGTTTCTCCGTCGAACCGGCCAGCGTCTCCTGCAGGATCTTTTCAGCTTTTCTGACTTGACCGAGATCCTGATGAGCGACCGCCAGATGGTCTCGGGAAGGCCAAAAATCGGCGCTGATAGAGAGCGCTTTTTCATACTTTTTAATCGATTCCTTTAGCTGCCCTTCCCGCTGCAAAATCTCGCCATAGCTGTCAAATGGATTGGGCTCGTCTGGCGCTAATTCGGCGTACCTCTCCAGAATATGAAACGCGTGATCCAATTCGCCAATGTACGCGTACGCATAAGCAAGCTGGTTATAAGCCATCTTATGCTTTGGATTCAATTCGATGGTGGTTTCGTATTTCTCGATCGCTTTTTCATAATCGTGAGCTATAGAAAAATAGTAATTACCGAGCTCATAGTGCACGCCATCGTCCTCAGGATACAACTCGATGACTTGATTATAGAGCCGAACGGCTGTATAAAACTCTCCTGCCAAAATGGCCTGCATGGCGAGGATGGGCGCTCTCTCGCGAAATGACAGATCCTGAGAATACTTGACCGCTTTTTCCAGATACGGCCGAGCTCTTTCTTCATAGCCGAGGCTGATCAGCGCATGCGCCAAATGATGATAAGCGGTCGCGAAAGTGGTGTCGATTTCAACCGCCTTGACGAGCAGGGGCACAGCATCGGGCATGTTAAATTGATCTATCCGTTCGACGCCGGCGATGAAATATTTGTACGCTTCTTTTGAAGTCGTCGAGACATCTGCATAAACCATCCTTTTTTCCGGAGCCGAGGGCTGCTTGTCCTCAAGCTCGCCGCGAATCACAAGCGATAACTCGGCAATGACGCTATTGAGAGCATCAAGAGTATCTGGTTCGCTGCTCTGGGCAGAAAATTGGCGGAGCACCTGTCCATCCTGCCGCCCCCGCAGTTCAACCGTCACGTGCAGCGTCTGCGCATCAAAACGAAAATGTCCTCGCATCAGGACATCAGCGTTCAGCTCCGCGGCCAATCTCTGGCTGGTGTGCTCATTGGCCACATCGCTTGCAGATAGTCCCAGCGTCGACAGGGCATCGCTGACAAATCTGGATGGGCCAAGATTCAATTGCTGCGATTGGGCCAGCGCTCGAATCAGTTTTTGCTTCAATCCCTCGTGCAACCAGGCCGGTTCACCTGCTGAAGGATCAGCTTGAAAATCCAGGAGCGCCACTTTTTTCTTTTGTGCGGCTGCAATCTGGATCGTCTCCACCTCTTCCTGCATGAGAGCAATGATCGGGCGTGTGCTCAAACGTATTTTTCGATCACTCTGTTCCGTGCAACTCACCAGGAACAAAAGTGTCGCGACGATTGCAATGTTGTTCATTCTTTTCATCATTTCCCCACATTAGACAAACTGCGCGATGATCATGGTGATGTCATCGTGCTGTTTAGCGTCCTGGACGAACTCGTTGATCTGCTGCATGACTCGCCGCTGCATGTCATGGGCATTGACAACATGATTCCCCGCGATGATGTTATACAACCGCTCTTCACCGAATTCTTCCCGATTTCTATTCATCGCTTCGGAGATTCCATCCGTATACAGGAAAAGCACGTCGCCGGCCTCGAATTGAATGTGATGCTCTTCGGTCGATTCGTAAAATGTGGCATCATCGACCAGACCAAGTCCCATGCCCGGCGGTATAAAGACGTCGATATCATTGTTATTTCTGATTCTCCTGGCAATGACAGCATTATGTCCGGCGCGAACATAAGAAAACTGGTGTTTTCGAATGTCGAGGACGCCATATATCATGGTTGTAAATACGCGCTTGTCAATATTTTTGTTCAGATATTTATTCAACTGAGCGACAAGCTTTTTGGGCGAACTCACGAGATCGGCGAGCGATGTCATCATGCCCTTGATTTCAGCCATGTAGAAAGCCGCTGAAGCGCCTTTGCCCGACACATCGGCAATGGCAATGCCGATACGATGATCATCGATATAGAAATAATCGTAATAATCCCCACCGACCTCTGCCGCTGGAATGCAGAGCCCGACGATATCAATCCCCGGTATGTTGGGTTGGCGTGCGGGGAGCAGGCTCTTCTGAACTGACCTGGCGATCTCCAGCTCTTTTTTAATCCTTTCCTGTTCGGTCAAATCCTGCAACAGAATTGAATTTCGAATCGCCATGCCCGCCTGATGGCTCAATGTGCGCAGAAACGTCCTTTCATCCGGGTCGTAGCCCGATTCATCGACCTCTTCGGACAGCAGCAAAAATCCCAGCGTCTCACCCTGGCTCACCAGCGGCGCGATGAGATCGATTTCATCGAATTCGACCTGTTGCCGCAGTATTGTGGTCAAAGTATTGAATTGATCTTTAAAATGGATCTCTTTCAGCTCAAACGGCTCAGTCCGCTGCAGACATTCCTGATAGCATTCCGGCGTAAATTTATGCTCGATCTTTTTGCCAATCGCCTGTGGGCAGCCCCATTTCGAAACGACAACAGTCTGCGCTCCCCTTTTCTGGATCAGGAATAGCACGCCCTGCTTGGCGTCCATATAATTCACAATTCGATCGGTCACCATTTGAACGAGTCTGGAATGTTCAAAAGAAAAAACGAGATCGCGCGAAAAATCTTCAATGGCGCTCTTTTCGCTCAACCGGAGAGTCATATAATTGAATGAAGAAGCCAGTCTGCCGATTTCATCTTTTGATCGACTCTCAACACGCGCCTCATAATTACCATTGGACACTTCCAGCATGGCGCGAGATAACTTGTTGAGCGGCTTGGTGATTCGTCTGCCAATGAGAATGGACAAAATGACAACGACGAGAAAAGAAATGCCAAGAATATAAATATTCATCCACAATTTGTGCCGGGACTTGTCATTGAATTCAATCAAAGAGAAGCCGACATCCACCTTACCGCGCGATTCTCGGTCAAAACGGATGGTCACCGCCACACGATCAAAATCGTTCCAGCTCTCTTCGGCAATTTGCCCTCTTGTCAGGCGAAGCACCAGATCATATTCCTCATCCGGCGTCAAAAAACTCGATTCGACATCAAGATCTTGCGAGTCCAGCGTGTAGGCTATCATTTTTCGATCATTATCAAAGATGGCGATGTAAACCAAATTCTCACCCGCTTCTGACTCCATGATGCGGTCGATCCAGTCCTGATACATACTCAGATCCGCTGCATCGGCAAATCGAATCGAAGCGATGAGTTTGGCGACTCGCTCCATGTCCCGCTGCAATTCTTGCCGCTCGAGTCGTATCTCCCTGGCGGTGAAAAAATGAAAAACCACACCCATCAGGATGAGCAACAGGATGACAATAACAGCGGATAATTTGACCCAAATTCGATTCAAAATAAATGGCTCTTTATAGCATTTTTTAATAATGATGACATAATACTAGTTTAAAAAGAAACAACGTGGATTTCAAGTCTATTCTTTCAAAAGTTGATCGTTGAGAGATTTTATCCAGAGCAGCAAATCGAGGCAATGTTGATAGCCGATGGTGCTGGACCAGATTGGAAAAATAGAACTGTTGGTCAATAGCGGATCAGCATTCAATTGCCACAGGTCGAGATCGACAGCTTTTTGCCATTCCAGGGTGCCGGGAATGGGAGAAAACGAGGCAACTCGCACGCGCGCGCCAAGCCGATGGACGAAAGCGGCGCTGTGCCTGACCTCATCCACGCTCTGACCCGGCAAACCCATCAGCACATAGACGCCGATGTCTCTTCTCTCATAACCCGCGCGTTCCAGGTTATTCAGCGCCTCTATCAATTCAGAATTTGTCACCTTGGCGGACATGGCTTTTTGCCGTTCGTCATTCGATGTTTCAAAGCTCAAGCAAATGTGCCGCACGTTTGCAGTGAAAAAGAGCGCCGCCATCTCGGCATCTATGTAGCGCGGCGTCAAGCCGTTTGGCGTATAAAAATTTATCGCCCAGCCGTTCTCCTGCACCTGGCGTAATATCGGCTTGATGAATTGGGACGAACGATGTAAAAGTGCATCATCGTAGAATGCAAAATGCCGCACCTGGTTGTGCAGGCGCCAGAAGCGGATCTCGTCGACGACATTCGCGACAGAACGTCTTCTGTAACCCGAGGCCAGAATTCCGGAAGCGCAAAAGCTGCAGGCGTTCGGGCAGCCGCGAGAGGTGAGCAAAGCGACCGAGTTCAAGCAGGGGTAAAGATCAAAGGCCGGCATCGGCAGATCATCCAGTTTGCGATAATGGTAGTCTCTGCCAGGGCCGTTCAGCAGCTCTGCGATCAACCGCACGGCTTTCACCTCTCCCTCCCCGGTGATGATGTAATCCGGCGCGGCACAGGTGCGCGCGTGTTCAGCACACAGGCTTGCGTAAATGCCACCAAGAATGATCTTTGCCTCGGGAAAACATTTTCGCAGCAAGAGGATGGCATCGACCACGGCCGGATACCAGTAGGTCATGAACGAAGTGACGAGCACAATGTCCGGTCTCCTCAGCGAGCCCAGCGTTCGCTCCACAAGATCATACGGCATGCCATAGCGCGCATAGTGACGCGGAACTGAGTTCAGGACATCGGGTTTGCGGATAATTTCTCTGTGGAACTTGCCGCTGTGATCAGGACGAATGGTTGTCTTTTGCCGAATCGGGACATTCAACAGGGCGGGATGAAAGCGATCGAGACAATCGACGAGCTGAACATCGTAGCCTTGTGCTCGCAAAACAGCGCCAACCGAGAGTAATCCGAGGGGTTTGAACCAAAAATCATAGGCGGCAAAATCGCAAATCCAGGGATTGAAAAGCAAAACAGATTTTTTATCAAAAGCCATGGTGCACTGTCATCGAATCTCAACTATGATCAGCATCATATCATCGCGGTTGTGCTCGCCACTAAAGCTCAGCACATCATGGATGATACTCTGACAGGCCTGCGTAACACCTTTATGGATGTGAGTTGTCATGGAGGCCAGCAAGCCATCCCTGCCAAACTGATTCTTGTCCTTGTCTTCCGCCTCCAGGATGCCGTCTGTACAGATGAGGATCCTGTCACCTGCCACGAGCGGCTGCGAATCCTGGGTGAACAGTCTGTTCTGGGTAAAACCGATGATGGTATTTTGCGAAGCGAGCATTTTTATACTTTTTTCTTCCGGATGGTAGAGTAACGCGGCCGGATGGCCGCCGCCGGCATACCTGATTTTTCTGCTTTTAAAATCGAGCAGAATGGACATCATGGTCAAAAAGAGCCCCATCGTGCCAAAGGTGTCATACAAAAAGGAGTTGATAGCGGTGAGAATATATTTTGGTTCAGGCGCTGTCTTGAGGATGGCATTGATCTCATTATAAATCCTATTGACCAGGAGCGCTGCGGCGATGCCGTGCCCGGTCACATCAACGACATTCAGATTGACGTGATCATCATTCTGATAAATATTGCAGAAATCGCCACCTATGCCGATCATGGGATGATACTCGATGCCAACAGCGATCCGGTCATTTTCAAAATTCGTCGGCACAAGGCTCGCTTGCACCTTTTCCGCCAGTTCGAGATCTCGCGCAATCATCAGATTATAAGCTGTGAGCCGTCTTTGCTGTGCCTCGAGACAAAGATGCATCTGCCGCCGCTCCAATGCTTTCTGAATGCGCATCTGGAAGGCATCCTTGTTGATGGGCTTGGACATAAAGTCAAAGGCGCCTTGCTGTATGGCTTTCACAGCGGTCGGGATGCTGCCATAGCCGGTCATGATGACGACCTGGGTGTGAGCGTCTTTTTCTTTCGCCGCCTGCAACACATCAAGCCCACTCACAGTATGCATCTGCAGATCGCTCAGGACAATCTCGTAATCGTTGCGGCCGATATACTCTATCGCTTCCTCCCCGGATGCCGCTTCATCCACCTGATAGCCGTTTTTCCGCAGCACCTGAAGATAATATTTACGATTGTTCTTGTCATCATCGACGACAAGTATTTTCGCCGGGTGACCGGCGTCGATAGTCGGATCGATGTTCATGTGTCCAGTTTCAAACCCAAGATTGTTATGTCATCTGCCTGGGGAACGCCTTTTGCAAAAAGACGCACCTCGTTGACCAAAAGAGCGATGAACGCCTCGACCGAGACATCCTTTTTCAGGCTCTCTCGGATGAGATTTTCGAGGCGTTGCTCTTCGAACATGTCACCGAACTTGTTCTTGGCTTCGGTGATGCCGTCAGTAAAAGTGATGATGAAATCTCCGCGCGCAAGCGTCAAGCAGCCTGTTTCATAGACCACATTGGGCATCATGCCGAGAAGCAGTCCCCCCTCTTCCAATAATTCAAATGAACCATCGCGGTGAAACAGGTAAGGCGGATTGTGACCGGCGTTCACATAGGTGAGCATCCGGGTGTTCGGACAGAATTCTGCATAGAAAAAGGTGATGAATTTATCAGAATTGGTGTTCTCGTAAATCAAATTATTGAGCCTGCTCATCATCGCGCGCATGCTCATATCCAAATCGACGAGCGTGTGCAAGCCGGCATGCAGATTTGACATGAGCAAGGCGGCGCCGATCCCCTTGCCCGAAACATCGCCCATGGCCAGCGCCACTCGATCATCATCCAGTGAAAAGCAGTCAAAATAATCGCCGCCGACCTGACTGAAGGGTATGTTCAAACCATAGATATCAACATGATCCAATTGCGGAAAGGTGCTCGGCAAAAGCCGTTGCTGAATGTCGCGCGCAATGGCAATTTCCTCTTCCAGCCTCTTTTTTTCAAGTGCGTCCTGAAAGAGTCGGGCGTTCTCTATAGAGATCATCGCCCGGCTGCCGAGGGAGGAGAGAAAATTCAGATCGTCCTCAGTGTATGGAGCGCGTGACATCTTGGGGCCGAGGAGCAACAGGCCTTTTGTCTCGTGCTGAATTTGCATCGGCACAACGACCTGAAAACCGCCTTTTCGCAGCAGAGATGATTCTCTGGGCAAGTTGTCACCTTGAACCAGATAAGGCGATGATTGCAGCGCGAGTAAAGTGAGCAGGCTCTGATCCGTAATGGCCTGGAACAGCTGTGAACTGTCATTGACGCCTCTGTTCGCGGCCAGTTGCAGCTCGCCCCCCTTTTCCAGGAACAGCAAAAGCTTGTTCACCGCCATTTCACCCATGATCGTGAACAACAGGATATTGATTATTTTGGCCAGTTCAAGCGTGGAATTCAATTCTTTGCCAATATCAAATAGAGTATTCAGCTCTTGAATTTTTTTATCCAGTTGACGGTTCACCTTCTCGATCTTGTTGAACATGAGCGCATTTTCGATCGCTGCCGCCGCAATATTCGAAAGCGAATTGAGAAACTCTAACTCTTTTTGGCTGAAATTGCCTTTGCTCATCTTGTCGCCCAGACAGAGTGCGCCCACCATACGATCGGCACGCAGCATCGGGACAGCCAGGGTGAGACCTTTGGACAGGAAATAGTCTCTATTGGGACACTCTTCGCCCCTGAGATCGCGCAAAAAGACTGGGCGCTCAAACTGATATTTTAAGTAAATCTTTTGATCTTTGAGCTCCACAGACAGGCCCTTGACGACCTTGATGATAAAACCGCCATCATCATCGACAGCCAATGCCATGCCTCGACTGATGAGCATTCGGCCCATCGGCGTCAGAAGGCAATTATTTAAAACATGCGTGAGCTCCAGTGAAGAATTGAGGATCTGGCTTAACTCGAACAGCGATCGCAGTTCGACACTTTTGTGATCAAGGGTGGATTCCGGCGATTGTAATTTTTGGTCCAATTTTACTGTTTCCCCCGAGCAGAATGGGGCTTTTTTTTGTCGGCGAAATACTTGACCATTCGCACCTGATTTTTAACGCCCGGCTGCATCTGATAATCGACTTCATCCATCAATGTCTTCATGAGATAGATGCCGAGCCCCCCGACTTTGAGCTGCGCCAGGTATTCTCGCATATTCGGCATTTTGATGGAATCGGGATCGAATCCTTTGCCATGATCGGTCACAACCAGAGTGAACTTTTCCGCATCAGTTTTGATCGATATGTCAAGGTTCTTCTTGTCGTTATTTGTCTTCATGGCATAGGCGTGTTTAATGACATTCGTACAGGCTTCATCGCAAGCAAGTTCAATTTTTCCAATATCATCCGAGTTGAATCCCACTTTGCTCGCCACCTTGGTGACAAACTCCCGAATCAATTCCAGATTATCGGTTTCGCTGGGAATCCGCAATCGATATTCGTATGCAATAGGCATATTTTCGCACCTTATTTGATTGACTTGCATTTACCCGCAAAATCCCGTTCCAACTCTTATTACGAATTATTTCTGCTCAGGTTTGAAAAATAATTCGATGGCACGATCTTCTTCTTGCACAATATCATACAACGTCGGAAAACCCAAGAGATCAAAGACGCGAAATATTTTGGGCGACATGCTGCACATTTTGATATCACCGCCATGATCGCGAATAGTTTCGATATAGCCCATGAAGACACCCAGCCCGGCGCTGCTTATATAAGTGAGATTTTTAAAATTAACAACGATTCTGAATCGCTCTTCAGCTATCAATTTTTCGAGTTCATTTTCAAGATCGGGCGCAGTATGAGCATCCAAAAATCCGTTCAGGTACAGGATAGAACAGTCATTTTTGTTCACTCGGTCAATGCTGAATGCGTCCATATGTCCTCCGCAGTTTGAATGGTGTCCGTATCAGGTTTGCAGCTATACTGCTTTAATGATGATAAAAGTCAAGTCATCATAAGCATTTTGTCCATCAAAAAAGCTATAAATGGTATGAATGAGATGCTTTTTAATATCAATAGATACCTTGTCACGCACGGCGAGCAAGGCGTCCTCCAGTCTTTTCTCGCCGAATTCATCGCCGTCACGATTCCTTGCATCTGTGACGCCATCGGTGTAGAGCAGGAGAGTGTCGCCGCGCTTTAGCTTGATCCTTTCCTGCTGCAGCGATTTTTCAAAGAGCGGGCCCGGATCGAGCCCGACGCCCAATCCCTTCGGCTCCAGACGCTGGCACTCATCTTTCTCGCCGCGAACAAAGAATATCGGACAATGTCCCGCCCGACAAAAGGTGAAAGATTTACTTTTTGCATCAAGGATCCCGTATATCAAACTGATAAAAGTCTTGCGATCAAAATTTTTATACAATATTTCATTTGCGGCGATGAGCATCTCTTCCGGCGACAACACCTCTTTCGACAGTGCTTCCATAATCCCTTTCACTTCTGCCATATAAAAAGCCGCGGACGGTCCTTTGCCCGAGACATCCCCAATGACAATTCCCAGCTTCGCATCGCCCAGCTTGAAAAAATCGTAATAGTCACCTCCAACTTCATTCGCGGTCACACAGACAGCGTCCAGTTCGATGCCCTCGATCGTCGGCATCTGCTTGGGCAGCAGCTTCATTTGGGCTTCGTGCGCAATTTTCAGCTCCTGCTCCAACCGTTCCTTGACAATCGATTCTTCGACCAGGCGAGCATTTTCAACCGCGATGGTCGCATGATCACTAAAAGCCCGCAACATCTCAGCGTCGTCTTGTTCAAAACCGAATTCAAAGCGCTTGCCGACGTATAAAAATCCGACGACACGATCTGAAGCAATCATGGGCACGGCGATGAGCGAGCCGATATCCTTTTTCCAGGTACGCAAGTTTTTCACCAGGTCATTCTTATTGATTTGATTGCAGATCATCGTCTCTTTGGTCCGCTTGAACCACTCTATCAGCGGCTCGACGCACTCGGCGTTCCAGCTCTTTCGTTCGATTTCAATGAGCTGTTTGGAAGAAATGAGCGCCAGGGCGCCTTTTTTCGGACCATACAATTCAAGCCAGGCGTATTCAGCCTCAGTCACTTCTGATGCCAGCTTGACGATCGTCCGCACCAGCTTGTTCCAGTTGAACTCGGAACTCAGAGCGCGACTGAGATCATGCAATGACTGAATCTGCTGGATCTTTCGGTCGTACAACTTGGCGGTCGGCAGATGCGCGAGCAGGGCCAGAAAAGACATGCACAGATAAATTGTGATAAAGACCATCCCCATTTCGATGAATCTTTCCAGCAGGGGACTGAAAGAAACGATGGGATGAATATGGCGAAATTGCAGGACAAAAAGTATCTGCACCGGCACCAGGATCAAACCACCCCAAAAACAGGCGATCTTTTGCTTTTTATTCAGATAATTGATCCAACTGACGCGAAAAGAATTGACGACGGAAAAATTGATCAGAATGAACAGCACTGCATAATTCAAATATTTGAATAGAGGGACCTTATTCAAGATGGAGTCAGTATAGTACTCGGGCAGACTGGTGAGCGAATAGAGCAGCAGAAAAATCATCAACCAGGTAAAAATGGCGGCGGTCGATTTTTTTCTCTTGATATAGATTAAATTTCGCAACGTGCCGAGTGCGATCAGCATGAAGACGATGGCGAAAAACGCCCACGAAATGATCAGAACATTATCGCCCAGATTGATCCTGAGAAAATCGGTGTCAAAAAAACGATCCCGCAATGAGGCCAGGCGATTTCCCGATAGAAAGAGTATGGCGCTGGTGATCAGCACCAGAAAGAAGAGATGCCGTAAGCCGCGAAGCACATTGCGATCAGAAGCCCACTTTTGCTTGTAGACAAGCGGCAACGACAAGATCAATGAAATCATGATAAAACCATCACGAATCACCATGGAGGAAAATGTATAATCGCTGGATGACAATCCCACGTACTGGATGGCAGCTCCGACAAAAAAGGCCAAAGGCAACAAGAGTGAAAGCTGACTGAGGTATTTCATTCGATCTTCCGCTGCTGGATTAAGATTTCGAAAGATGTTCGCCCTACTTAAGGAATTGACTAATAGGGGGATACGGAACCTTGCTTTTCAAGTTTCGTAAAGTAAACAACGGCGGGAATTAAATCAAGGACAATATCAACAGCTCAGTAAGAGGTCAGTTTCTGGTAAAGACACAAAAGATCAATTTGGTGAGACCTTTGGCCGCAACCAAAAATATCCAAACCACCGAGG
>RQOI01000329.1 GCA_003854995.1 Candidatus Zhuqueibacterota bacterium | reverse complement strand
CGGGCAAGGTCCAGACGGGCAAGGTCCAGACGGGCAAGATCGAGTCCATTTCTCTTTTTGATAAAGATCTCGTCATCATGGGCGAAGGTCGCCGCGGCCCCTACCTGCTTCCCGACAGCCTCATCATCGAAAACTCTGTGCAGGTGTTTTTGAATGATGTCCGGCAGCCCGACGATGCGTTTGCTTTGAATTATATCGCCGGTGAATTGCGATTTCCTGAACCCATCGCGGCAGACGTCAAAATCCGGATTCTCTACAAGATCGTGCCGGCGCCGCTGCAAAAGAGCTATGCCCATCGGCCAATCCAGTATCGCGTCTTTGGCGCGCCGGCATCGGCTGAGCAAATCCGCACAACCGCACCCGAGCAGGAGGACTATGCCGCCAGCCTGAGCAAAAGCGGCAGCATCACCCGCGGCGTCACGGTCGGATCGAACCGAGGCTTGAAAGTCAATTCCGCGCTCAACATTAACGTCAGCGGCAAAGTCGGCGACAATGTCGAAATCGTCGCCGCACTGACAGACCAGACGACGCCCATTCAGCCGGAAGGCACAACGCAAAACCTGCAAGAGATCGACAAGGTCTTCATCCAGATAAAATCAACTGAACTGGCCGCCACAATGGGCGATTTTCAGATCGCCTATGACGAAACGCAATTTGCCCAGTACAATCGCAAACTGCAGGGTGCGATGGGGGAGGCCAATTACGATAAAATTCAGGCGCGCGCCTCAGCAGCCGTCTCGCGCGGCAAATATCACTCCCTGCAATTCAACGGCCAGGAGGGCAACCAGGGACCCTATCAGCTCAAGGGCGATCGCGGCCAAAGTTACATCATTGTGCTGGCCGGCACTGAACGCGTCTTCATCGATGGCGAACTGATGGTGCGCGGCGAGACGAACGATTATATCATCGACTATGCCGCAGCCCAGATCACCTTTTCGCGCCGCCGCCTGATCACTTCTGACTCGCGCATCACCGTGGACTTTCAGTATTCGGATGAGCAGTACCGGCGCAATCTCTACTCCGCTTCGGTGAATGCAAACCTGTGGAAGAATCGACTACGCGTCGGCACTGTCTATCTGCACGAGGCGGATGATGAAGAGAATCCTCTCGACTTTGCCCTCACCGATGACTATAAAAAAATCCTGCAGCAGGCCGGCGATGATCAGATGAAGGCCGTCATCGATGGCGCGACCTATGTTGGACCGGAAAAGGGGCGCTATACAAAAATCGACAGCATCTATGTCTATGCCGGCGAACAGCTGGGCGACTATAACGTGACATTTTCCGACGTCGGGCCTGGTCTCGGCAGCTATCAGTATGCCGGCAGCGCGGCCTACAGCTATGTCGGGCCAGGCGAAGGACAATTCGCGCCGGTCCTCGTTCTACCACTCCCCAAAAGTCATGACATCCTTGATCTGTCAATGAATTTCTCGCCTTTATCCTTTGTCAATTTTTCCAGCGAATACGCCTTGAGCAACCTGGATCAAAACTCTTTTTCTGCCTTTGACGCGGATAATGACGTGGGTCTCGCTCATAATTATGGGCTCGATATTCGGCCCAGGAACATCAAATTGTTCGGCAAAAATATGGGCGACCTGACCCTGAGCGGGAAATATAAAAGCGTCCAAAACAACTTTGCAGACATTGATCGAACGACCGAGATAGAGTACACGCGTCGATGGGATTTGCCCGATTCATCCGGCAGGGAGGAGGTCGTTCGGGAATTTCGCGCCCTCTACGAGCCGCTCCAGGGAATCGGCATCGGCGGTGAATTCGGCGACATCAAAAAAGGCGCCTATTTCAAATCGGATCGCTGGCAGATCGAAAATTACTTTAAATATAAAAAGATGCCATCCTTCAATTATCGATTGGAAAAAATTGACCGGCAGAACCTGAATCAGGATCGAGACGCCGACTGGTGGCGGCAGCGCGGCGACGCTGAATGGAACATCTGGAAAGTAAAGCCCTTTTTCAGATACGAGGGCGAGGTGCAAAAGGAGAACTGGGCGGATACGCTTTACACCGGATTCAAATTCGACGACATCACCGGCGGACTGGAGCTGCGACCTTTCAGCAAGCTGCTCGTCGCCGGCCGCCTGTCGCAACGGGATGACAAAGACTATGCCGGAGCGGAACAGTTTCGCGACAAGTCTTTTGCCAACACGAAGAACCTGCAGATTCAACTCGACCGGGTCAAGGATTTCACCGCCTCCCTCGATCTGACGCACCGCAACAAAACATATACGAACAGCCAAATGGACAGCAGGACAGACCTGGCCGAATTACGCATGCAGTTGACGCCGTGGAAACGCGCCCTGAACGCCAACCTCAACTATATGATTTCCAACACCGCGACGGCTAAAAAAGAGCGGGTCTACCTAGAAGTGCAGGAGGGGGAAGGCGCTTACCGTTATGATGAAAGATTGAATGAATATGTCTATGATCCGCTCGGCGATCACGTGTTGCGAATCCTCACCACCGATCAGCTGATACCGACCATTGAGATGAAGACGAGCTCTCGCGTCCGTCTGGAACCGAACAACCTGTTCGCCACGACCTCCTCTGACAGCGTCACTGACTCGTTCTGGAAAAAGTCCCTGCGCGCCGTGTCATCCGAAACCTACGTCGCCCTGGAGGAACGATCGCAGACCGATGACGCGATGGATGTTTACCTGCTGCGCCAGAGCACCTTCCGCCAACCCGGCGCCACGATCCTCGGCTATCTGCAGTTTCGTCAGGATCTCTATCTGTTTGAACGGAATCGCGATTTTTCGCTGCGCTATCGCTACCTGACCCGCGATGAATTGAACAATCAGTTCCTCGAGGGTGGCGAACAGCGCAACGAACGCGAAGACGCTCTGCGCATCACGGCTCGCCTGTCTCAGCTCTTCAGCTCGCAGTCAGAAATCAGCAAAAAAAGGACGGCGCGTTTTTTCAATTATGCCGGTAAACAAAATCGAGATGTACGTGCCACCCAGCTGAATTCGGATCTGTCGTATACGCCGACGACAGTCGTCAAAATTGCCCTGGAAGCTCGCCTGTCATGGGAAGAGGATGTCGTCTATGAGACGCCCACGCAGGTGCACTCTTTTGCGCTCGTGCCGAGAGTCACCTATTCGATTCGCAATCGCGGTCGACTGAGCAGCGAGTTTGAATGGAGCTTTGTCAATGCTGCTCCCAGCGATCGCGTGTTGCCGTACGAGATGGCGAACGGCCGCAGCGCCGGACAATCGACTCGCTGGGATATTCGATTCGATTATCGCCTGTCAAGCGTCATTCAGGCCACTCTCTCATACTCTGGCCGCAGTGAACCGGAACGAGAGCGCGTCATTCATACCGGCCGGGCCCAGGTCACGGCCGCTTTCAGATGAGAACATGTAACAATGAAAAAATCTGTCCTGACATATCTTGCGCTGCTTTTTCTGGTCACGCCGGCACTGGCGCAGGAATCACAAAAACGCATCCCCATCACCGAGATCGAGTTCTTTGGTGTGCATCGTATATCAAAACGAAACGTGCAAAGATGGGCTGGACTGCAAAAGGGCGATCCATTCAATCCAGCCGAACTGCCGCAAAAAGCCACTTCTGTTCTGCAGGGATATCAGGCCGAAGGGCTGCTGTACACCCGAATCGATTCGCTCATCTATTCCATTTTGCCCGACAGCAGCGGCGCGTCCGTTCATTTTTACATTCGAGAAGGCAAAGCCGTCGAAACCGGACAACTCGTACTCGCGGGATTGGATTCGACTGAAACTGAAAAGGTGCAAGGGTCATTTTACACCAAGAGCGGCAGACCTCTGGATCATGCAAAATTGGAGCGCGATCTGCATGAAAGCATCACAGACTTTGAAAAACAGGGCTTTCCGTTCGCCAAGTATGATCTGCAATCGATACGCCTGGATTCGACCGAGCAGAACGACCGGCTGGACTTTGTTTTCAAAACATCAAAAGGCCCCCGCCTGCTGATCCAGGAAATCCAGATCATCGGCAACGAGGTGACCAAAGACAAGGTCATCAGAAGAGAAATCAGAATCAGGGAAGGTGATGTTTACGATTATAACAAGGTGGCCAAGATTCCAGCACGACTGATGAAATTGGGCTATTTTCGGCGCGTGCACGAACCGACCGTCTTCCTCGCCGAGGGCGATGCGGGCGGCCTGCTCCTTCAGGTGGAGGAGGGCAACACCAGCTCGTTTGATGGCGTGGTTGGTTACTCTCCGGGCACAGACGTGGAAAAAGGCTATTTCACCGGCCTGATCAACATCAATCTCGGCAACCTGTTCGGAACCGGACGCGCTTTCGCCGCGTACTGGCAAAAGCGGGACAGGTCATCGCAAGACATGACCTTTCACTATCAGGAACCCTGGGTCGCCGGCCTGCCGCTGCATCTCGGCGCCGGATTCAGTCAGCTCATTCAAGATTCGACCTATATTCAACGAGAGTATGGATTCGACCTGACGATGCCGCTGCTCGAAAACGTGGCTGTCATTGCGGACGCGAAAAAAATGAGCATCCTTCCCGATTCCATGGGCAGCTACCTGCTGGGCATTCCGAAAAGTGAAACCGTCAGCGCCTCCATCGGCATTCGTTACGATTCACGCGACGATCTGCTCAATCCGAGGTACGGCGTTTACTACTTCACCTCTGTCGAAGCCGGCGTCAAAAAGAATCTCGGACCGGAACAGATCATGAATGATTACAGTCTGGATCGCCAGGTCAACAATAAACGACTTGTCATTGACATCGATTTTTACATTCCAACATTCCGTCGCCAGCTTGTGGCGCTCTCCCTGCACGGTCGTCAAATTACCAGCTCGGAAAAGTTCATTCCGCTCCCGGATCAATATCGCCTGGGCGGCACGCGCTCCCTGCGCGGCTATCGCGAAGACCAGTTCAGAGGCGCCAGCATCGCGTGGACGAATATGGAATATCGCTATCTTTTAGGGCCGCGTTCGCGCGCTTTTTTGTTTTGCGATATCGGCTATTATCATGCGGAGAATCCGACCGCGCTCGTCGATGAGTTCAAGATCGGCTATGGCTTTGGCGTGCGACTGGAAACCGGACTCGGCATCATGGGCATTGACTATGGCCTGGCCTATGGCGAAAAGCAGGGTTTGATGAGCGGCCTCCTGCACGTCGGTTTGGTGAACGAGTTTTGACTACGGCATTGGCCACTTTTGTCTGCGGCGCGGGAATGTTCAGCGCTGCTGAATGGGTTTATAAAATGATGTATTAGATGCGAAAACTCTCTTTTGCAGAAGCAAGACAAAAGCGTCCCACTCTGCAAGAATTACAAAAAAGGCCGCGCTATCCTTTTGTCGCTTTGCTGGACGACATTCGCAGTCTCCATAACGTCGGCGCCATCTTTCGCACCGCCGATGCCGTACAACTTGACCATCTCTATCTGTGCGGCATCACCGGCAGGCCGCCGCGCGATGAGATTCGAAAAACCAGTCTGGGCGCGGAAGAGTCTGTCCCCTGGACCTTT
>RQOI01000328.1 GCA_003854995.1 Candidatus Zhuqueibacterota bacterium | reverse complement strand
GTACCGCTCTATCTGCGCAAAAAGAGCCGCGGCATTCGTCCGGGGCGCAATGAGCTGGAATCGGTCAATCGGCCGGTGAACATCGGCGGCGCGCTCGTCTGTCCCGGCGATATCGTCATTGCGGACGGCGATGGCGTCATTGTCGTGCCGCGCGCCGTGGCGGTCGAGGTCGCGACCTATGCCCGGCAAATTTTGGACAGCGATAAGGCCGGCCGGCGCCAACTGTACGAGCGGCTCGGTCTGCCAAAGGATCAGACCGTCGAATAGGACAGCACTGGTGCGAAAATCGACCGTGAAAATGGCATAAACAGGAGCGAACATGGAACTCGAACGCGGCAGCGGCATTCTCTTGCACATCACTTCTCTTCCGTCATCCTTCGGCATCGGCGATCTTGGACCCGAGGCCTATCACTTTGTCGACCAGCTGGCGGCAGCGCAGCAGAAATACTGGCAGATTCTGCCACTGAATCCGACCGATCCTTTTTTCCATCACTCGCCCTATTCCAGTCTCAGCGCCTTTGCCGTCAATCCGCTGATCGTGAGTCCGGAGCTGCTGGTCGCACAGGGCCTGCTCAGCGCGGACGCCATTGCTTCACCGCCGTTCCAAGATTCGGGCGCCGTCGATTATGCTGCCGCGCAAGCGTACAAAATGGCGCTGTACGCCAGGGCGTTCCAAAACTGGCGGGCGGATGCGGATGAGAATTTCGCCCTCTTTGAGAATGAACAGGCTTTCTGGCTGGATGATTTCGCTCTCTTCACCGTGCTCAGGGAGCATTTTGATGGCCACACGTGGATCGACTGGCCGCCGGAACTGCGCGAACGCGATCCGCAAGCGATTGCGGACAAGAGAAAAGAATTCACCGACGCCATCCAGTTCGTGAAATTCCAGCAATACCTCGTCAACAGGCAATGGCAGGCGCTGAAAACCTACTGCGGCGACAAAAACATCAGCATCATCGGCGATCTGCCGATCTATATCGAATATGGCGGCGTCGATGTGTGGGGAGCGCCCCACTATTTCAAGCTCGATGACGACAAGCGGCCGTACGTCGTCGCCGGCGTGCCGCCGGACTATTTCAGCAAGACCGGACAGCGGTGGGGAAATCCAATCTACAACTGGTGGAAACTGCAGGAGCATGGCTTTTCCTGGTGGAGTGACCGATTGGCGCAAAACCTCAAACTGTTCGATATTGTGCGCATCGATCATTTCCGCGGC
>RQOI01000327.1 GCA_003854995.1 Candidatus Zhuqueibacterota bacterium | reverse complement strand
GGATTGTTCAGTGCGCGCGGATTCAATATCGAGAGCCTCTCTGTCGCGCATGCGGAAAAAGAAGAGATCTCGCGCATGACCCTCGCGGTCCGAGGTGACGACGCCATCATCGAGCAGATCAGCAAACAGCTCAATAAACTGATCGATGTCATTCGCGTCGTCGATATCACGGCAAACTATTACGTCGACCGCGAGTTGATCCTGGTGCGCGTCAATTGTCCGCCCAACCGGCGCGGCGAAGTGCAGCAGGTGAACGAGATATTCGGCGCCAAAGTCGTCGATATCAGCGCCAAGAGCATGACCATGGAGATGGTCGGTTCAGAAGCAAAGGTTGAGGCGTTCATGGAGACCATGCGTCCTTTTGGCATTCAGGAAGTGGCCCGCACCGGTCCCATCGCCATGCTGCGAGAGTTCAAGAAAAAGACCTAGACGGGATTGTTCCTGGATGGCTCAGGCAAAGCATGCAAAAAAAAAATAAAACACCAGGCCTGATTTGACAAATGTGTAGAGTTTTTCACACCTAAATTTTAAATGACGGAGAGTGAACGATGAAACTGTACTATGATAAAGATGCTGATCTGGATGTGCTGAAAGGAAAGACGGTCGCGATCATCGGCTATGGGAGCCAGGGACATGCGCATGCGCTCAATCTCAGCGAGAGCGGTATCGATGTGGTCGTTGGCTTGAATGCGGGAAATCCGGACAGACAAAAAGCGGAGGCTGCCGGGCTGACTGTGCTCATGAATGATGCGGCGGCAAAAAAAGCTGATATCATCATGATTCTCGTCCCGGATCAGATTCAGCCGGTGGTCTATGAAAAGGACATTCTGCCGCATCTGCGCGCCGGTGTAGTCCTGGCCTTTGCGCACGGTTTCAATATTCACTACAATCAGATCGTGCCGCCGGCCGACATTGATGTGATCATGGTGGCGCCAAAAGGTCCGGGTCACCTGGTTCGCCGCCAGTATCAGGCGGGCTCTGGCGTGCCCTCGCTCATCGCGATTCACCAGAATCCCAGCGGGCGCGCCAAAGAGATCGCCCTCGCCTATGCCAAAGGCATTGGCGCCACGCGCGCGGGCGTCATCGAGACCACCTATAGGGAAGAGACGGAGACCGATCTATTCGGCGAACAGGCTGTTCTCTGCGGCGGCATCACCGAACTCATCCGAGCGGGATTCAACACCCTGGTTGAGGCCGGCTATCAGCCCGAAATGGCCTACTTTGAGTGTCTGCATGAAGTCAAATTGATCGTCGATCTCATCTACGAGGGCGGCCTCGGCGGCATGTACTACTCGGTGAGCGACACGGCCGAATACGGCGGTCTGGTCAAAGGGCCGGTCGTCATCGGCGATGAAGTGAAAAATGCGATGAAAAAGCTGTTGCACGACATTCAGAACGGAACTTTTGCCACAGAATGGATACTGGAGAACAGAGCCAACGGGCCGACCTTCAATGCCTATCGCCGGCTGTTGCGGGAAGACAAGATCGAAAAGATCGGCGCCGAGCTGCGCAGCATGATGAGTTGGCTGAAGAAATAGAGGTCTGTCATGGATGAGAATCGAGTCATCATATTCGATACAACATTGCGCGACGGCGAGCAATCGCCCGGCGCCAGCATGAGCGTGGATGATAAAGTGGCGCTGGCCCTGCAGCTGGAGCGATTGAACGTCGATGTCATCGAGGCCGGCTTTCCGATCTCCTCTGACGTCCAGTTCGAGGGCGTCAAGCTCGTCGCTGCCAAGGTTCGCAAACCCACGATCTGCGGTCTGGCGCGCTGCATTGACCAGGATATCGACAGAGCGGCGGCGGCGCTGGAAAGAGCGGCCAGGCCGCGCATTCATACCTTCATCGCCACATCCAAGATTCATATGGACAAGAAATTCCGCAAGTCAGAAGCCGAGATCCTGGAAATGGCCATAAAGAGCGTCACCCGCGCCAGGGGATATGTCGATGATGTCGAATTTTCGCCAGAGGATTCGGCGCGCACCGGCAAAGAGTTCCTCTTTCGCATCATCGAGGCAGCCATCAGCGCCGGCGCGACGACGATCAATGTGCCGGATACGGTCGGATACTCGAATCCTGAAGAGTTCGGTCAGCTCATCAGGGAGATATTTGAGCGCGTGCCCAATATGCGCAAAGCGATCCTCAGCGTGCACTGTCACAATGATCTGGGATTGGCCGTCGCCAATACGCTCGCTGCCATCCGCAACGGTGCGCAGCAGGCGGAAGTGACCATCAACGGCATCGGCGAACGGGCCGGCAACTGCTCGCTGGAAGAAGTGGTCATGGCGCTCAAGACGCGCGAATCTTTTTACCGCAAGCACACGGCCATCAAAACCGATGAAATCGTCAAGACGAGCCGGATGGTGAGCAAGGTGACCGGCATGATCGTGCAGCCCAATAAGGCGATCGTCGGCGCCAACGCTTTTGCGCATGAGGCGGGCATTCATCAGGACGCCATGCTGAAGGATCGCACGACCTACGAGATCATGACGCCGGAGAGCGTCGGCTGGGGCGACACCAAGATCGTGCTGGGACGCCACTCCGGCCGACACGGGCTGAAAAGCCGGCTGCAGGATCTTGGCTACAACCTGGGCAAGGAAGATCTGGACAAGGTCTATGAGCGCTTTTTGAAAATAGCCGACAAGAAAAAAGAGGTGTTCGATGCCGATCTGGAGGCGCTCGTCGGCGACGAAATTCAGGATTTCAGCGAAGCCTTTATGCTCGAATATTTCCATATCTTGAGCGGCGACAAGGTTTTGCCGACAGCGACGATCGCGCTCAAGCACAAGGATACGATCATTCAGGACGCCTCGGTCGGCGACGGACCGGTGGATGCCGCCTTCAAGGCGATCGACAAGATCATCAATTCGCCGGTCAAGCTCATCGACTATTCCTTACAGGCGCTCACAGGCGGCAAGGAGGCTATGGGTGAAGTGCATGTCACGATCGCCAATAACGGCCGAAAATTCGTCGGGCGCGGCGCCAGCACGGATGTGATTGAGGCGAGCATTCGCGCTTATCTGCATGCGCATAACAGGCTTTTACATGCAGGATCGAAATCAGAGTCAGAACATTGAGAAAGGAGTAGAGGTGAAGACATACAACATCGCCGTCATCCCTGGTGATGGAACCGGCCCAGAAGTGGTCGCCGAAGGTGTCAAGGTGCTCGATGCGGCGGCGGCAAAATTTGGTTTCAAGCTTGCGTACCAAAATTATGATTTTGGCGGCGCCCGTTACCTGGCCACCGGTGAAGTCCTGCCCGAAAATGCGCTGCAAGAGCTCCGCAATTTTGATGCGATCTTGCTCGGCGCCATCGGTCATCCGGATGTCAAACCCGGAATTCTTGAAAAAGGCATCCTGCTCAGACTGCGCTTTGAGCTGGACCAATACATCAACCTCCGTCCGGTCAAGCTTTATCCCGGCGTCCCTACGCCGCTGGCCGGCAAGGGACCGGCGGACATCGATTACGTTGTGGTGCGGGAGAATACGGGCGATGTCTATACCGGCATCGGCGGCGTCAGCATGAAAGGCAGCAAAGATGAAGTGGCGGTGCAGAGCATGGTTTACAGCCACAGCCAGGTCGAGCGCGCGGTCCGCTATGCGTTCGAATACACCAGAAAACGGCACAAAAAGAACACCCTGGCGCTTTGCGGCAAGACAAATGTCCTGACTTTTGTCTATGATCTGTGGGAACGCGTCTTTCATCAAGTGGGAGAGGTGGAATACCCGGATATCAAGCGCGAATATTATCATGTCGACGCCACCTGCATGTGGATGGTCAAGAATCCCGAGTGGTTCGATGTCATCGTGACCGGCAACATGTTCGGAGATATCATCACCGATCTTGGCGCGATCACCCAGGGCGGCATGGGCATCGCTGCCGGCGGCAATATCAATCCTGAAGGCGTAAGCATGTTTGAGCCGATCGGTGGTTCAGCGCCCAAGTATACGGGCCTGGGCGTCATTAATCCGCTCGCCGCCATCTGCTCCGGTCAGATGATGCTGGACCATCTGGGCGAAAAAGAGGCGGCCGCAGCCATTGAAGAGTCGGTCATGCAGGCGACGGCCAGCAAGCTCAAAGGCATGGGCGCGGGCAAGATGGGCTACTCGACCAGCCAGGTCGGCGATATGGTGGCAGATGGTGTGTGATCACTCGAGCTCGAAACAAGAGGACAGGCTGTAAAAAGGATCACATCAGACATTCTGCCCACGTTGAAGGAGAAGGCAAATGGCGGGGACATTGATCATATACGACACAACCCTGCGAGACGGCAGCCAAAGCGAGGGGATATCTTACTCGGCTGCTGATAAAATCCGCATTGCGCAGCAACTGGATGACTTTGGTGTGGATTACATCGAAGGTGGTTGGCCGGGCTCCAATCCAAAGGATATGGAGTTTTTTGATCGCGCCAAAAAATCAGAGTGGCAGAATGCTAAAATTGTGGCGTTCGGCAGCACGCGGCGCAAGGATGTGCGCGTCTCTGAGGATGTGAATACTCGCCTGCTCATTGAAGCGGACACGCCGGTCATCACGGTCTTTGGCAAGACCTGGGATCTGCACGTGACGGAAGCGCTGCGCACGACTCTGGAGGACAACCTGACGATCATTTATGACTCTGTCGCTTATCTCAAAGATCAGAACAAGCAGGTCATCTATGATGCGGAGCACTTTTTTGATGGCTACCTCGCCAATCCTGACTATGCGCTGCAAACGCTCGCCATGGCGGCCAAAGGCGGCGCCGATTGTCTCGTGCTGTGCGATACAAACGGCGGCACGCTCACCAGCACCATTGCGGAGATCATCGATCAGGTGCTCGAAGCCGGCTTGTCCGTACCGCTCGGCATGCATGCGCACAATGACAGTGATGTCGCGGTGGCAAATACATTGGCGGCCATCGAGCGCAACGTCTTGCACGTGCAAGGCACCATCAACGGTTATGGCGAGCGCTGCGGAAATGCGAATCTCTGCTCCATCCTTCCCAATGCTGCGCTCAAGATGAAAAATGTCCAGCTCTCGGCCAGGGTCAGGCTTGCAGACTTGACCAGGCTGTCACGCTATGTCAGCGAGATCGCCAATTTACCGCATCGGGAGGAGGCCGCTTTTGTCGGCAACAGCGCCTTTGCGCACAAGGGCGGTGTGCATGTCAGCGCCATCCGGCGCAACCATCTGACCTATGAACACATCGAGCCGGAAAAAGTCGGCAACCGCCAGCGCTTCATCATCTCCGACCAGTCCGGCCAGAGCAGCATTCTGCAAAAAGCTGAAGAGATGGGACACGATCTCTCGGCGAATAAGGAAGAGGTGAACGAGATCGTCAACAGACTGAAGGAGCTCGAACATCTCGGTTACCAATTCGAGGACGCGGACGGCTCCTTCGAGGTGCTTATTCGCAAAACGACGGGCAATTTTTCCGGATTTTTTGAATTGAAGAACGCGCGCGTCATCGTCTTCAAGTATGAGGAAGGCCACCTCCATTCCGAAGCGGTTCTGATGCTGCGGATAGGCGATCACCTGCAACACACCGTTGCAGACGGGCATGGACCTGTGGATGCGCTGGATAAGGCTTTGCGCAAAGCGCTAGAACCATTTTATCCTTCTCTGCGAGATATACGTCTGATCGATTACAAGGTGCGCGTCCTCGACAGCAAAGATGGCACGGCGGCCAAGGTCCGCGTATCCATCGAGTCGGATGATGGCCATATGACCTGGGGCACCGTGGGGGTCTCTGAGAATATCATCGAGGCGAGCTGGCAGGCGCTGGTCGATCGCATCAACTACAAGCTGATGCGCGATGCAAGCCTCTGATCTCCTCATGCGATCCTCTCAAGCGCCGATCATTTCTGTGCAGGATGAGCGCTTGAGAGGTCATCGATTTAGTCCCATGTTCCGCTATCGACGGGCGAACCATTCTGGTATGTCCTCCACGAGCCGCTGCCGTTCGCGTCCCAGGTGATCACCAGATCGTAGACGAGTGCTCCTGTCGTGCCGACTTTATAGCTCTCAATTTTGCCGGCATTGCTGGATTCCCAGGTGATTTCAATTTTTGTCGCTGGTTCGCCGTATTTTTGCATTTTGAAGACATAATTACCATTGTCCAGTGTGTACCAGCTCCATTCTTGCCCTATCTGCGTTGTCACCGCTTTGTACAGATAGACATGACCCATCGACTGATCTATCTTTTGCGCCGCATCCATGTATCGCCAGTTGTCGTATGTCTTGTCGTCCGCTGTCCCTGTGAAGAACTGTTGCCATTTGTGCTGTTCGCTGATGAGAACGATGGCCAGCCTTTTTGTCAGACTGGCATCCTGCCAGGAATACTCCCAGGCTGTTTTCGTCTCTGCCAGCACCTCTGCGCCATCCGGCGGTGTGAAAACGCAACCCGTCCCTTCGAAAGAGGTCACTTGGTCGACGATGGACAATGCCCGTTGCGCCATCTGGTCCGTTGAACTCTCCATCCTGGCTGGAAATGAGATGTCCTTCAGCTTGAACTCGGGCGGATTTGATTTTGGCGTCGGCGCCACCGGATTTTCTTCATCCGATGAACATCCGGCAAAGATGAACAGGGTCGAGAGCAGCAGTGCACACATCAACAACACTTTTCTGCACGACATATTAGCCTCCTTTCACGGAATTGTTGCATGAACCGACAGAAAAAATGTTGATCAGCATCGCAAAGATGCCTTTCCACTTTCTGAAAGTTGCTGGAGAAATACTGAGAAGGGAGAACTGCTGTACTTCTTTACTGCTATTTTACTATGTGGAACCCGAGGAGAAAAACGATAATCGTCATTCTATGTGTCCAACTCATTATCTACAACAATTTGGAAAAAAGAATTATTCAAAATCAGCGAGATTTTACATGCCATCAACGTCATTGCGGCAACGAATCACTCATTTACTAAATGAGAGATTTTCATCCGACCTTGTCCCAGGTTGTCTTGATTCGGCACAGTTCCGGCCCATCGTCGCGACAGAGAGCGTGCAGGTAAAAGCCATCGCAGCGTTGTGAGCGGATTTGCACAACATCCCCATAGACGGCTTCATTCAGAAAATTCATATCCACTTGTACGAGATGGCGCGTTGTGCGAAAATGAAAATCAAAGCTGTCCAGGACAAATTCCAGATATCTGACATTGTTCACATGGCCGTTCACATCGAGATGGG
>RQOI01000326.1 GCA_003854995.1 Candidatus Zhuqueibacterota bacterium | reverse complement strand
TGGTGTGAATGTGATAAGCTTTTTTACAAAGTTTTGTTTCATTTATTTTCTCGGCGGTCTCGGTGCCCTCGGTGGTTTGGATATTTTGAGTTGCGGCCACAGGTCTCACTAAGTTGATCTCTTGCGTCTTTACCAGAAACTGACCTCTTACCCTTAAAAGGGGAACCAGTGTCGCAGAATGATTCTTTTATCATCTCTTCTCTCCAACATCAAACTATCATAGTCGTATTCGAGTTCCACTAATACCTGGGGATTTATCTGATATTCGAGACCAAGCGTATGATGCCATCCCAGGTTCTTTTCTTTATAACGATAGCCGACTCCGGACTCTATCTGTCCCGTGTATTGCAGGAAAAAATGATTTGCCAGATACTTGCCGACAATTATTTTCGTGCTCTCCAGCAGCGCCAGGCGATTGTTGAGCTGCAGGTTGTTGTTGAGATTGAACATGATGATATTTCGCGTCAGCTGCGAACTGAATCGCACATAGTCAAAGCCAAAGACCTGTTCCAGCTCCCTTTCCACCGGCCGAAAGAGCGGTCTGAATATCAGATTGTCTGTGCCGTAGCCGATCGCAGATACAGCATTGCTCTGCAGATTATTGGTCGAATAGCCGAGCGAGGCCAATATTTGCGCCTCACTGTTGCCGATGTTCGGATTGTCACTCGACAGCTTGAAGCGAATCTGATTGAAACGGGCGCGCCCTTCTTCTTGTCGAACAATGTCATCGACAGACTTTTTGTCCATCGTATTATCAACCGTCTGCAGCGTCAACAGGATATTAGACGAGATGCCCAGCGAATCGGTTACAGTCGTTTTTGCGCTTCCGTACGCAACAGGCACGAGACTGCTGCGATCAAAATCAACGCCGACCTGCTCGACACGAAAATTCATGTTCAGGTATTCGATGATGCCTTTGGTGGAGCGAACGTGCCCATTGATGCGAAAAGTTTCATCAACGATCCGATCAGTGAATTCAAGACCGCCAAAATTTTCGTCCAGTTTGAGGTCAACATACGCTTCACCGAGGCCACCCGCAAAGCTGCGGGAAAATCGAGCATTTTTGGTCGGTACGACAAAGAGGTCCCAATTGAGAGAGCGCAGAAAATCCCGCATCTTGCTGGAACCGATGTGCATGTTGTCGTAAAACGGATACATGATTTCCGTGTCATAAAGATTGATACGGCCGCGCAACGTCAGACCATCAGGCGATCCGGCGAAATAGAATTTTTCATCGCCGGTGCGGCCGACCAACTCCAGCATGCCGAATTCGCCGGGTTCCATGATGCCGATAAAATTGAGCGGCACGCCCTTTTGCGGCGTCTCCAGGATCAAAACGCCGAGATGAAAATCGCTATCGCCAAGATGAATATTGGCCAAAGGCTTTGCCGAGACGACGTTCTCCGCCAAGTCATTATATATTCGAAACGGCTTTCCGCCCATGCTGCCCTGCAGGGCAGAGATTTGCAAAAACTGTTTGTCCGCATCAAATGACAATTCGCCCTTCACCTGCTCGACTGGAGCAACGACTGATGCAAAGGCCATGCTCGCGTCATCGATCGTCACACGCGCATTTTCCAGGTAGGGACTCATTGGCGTGCCGCGGATGCGGCTGGTCAACGAGCAGTTGCCGTGCGGCGAGCGGAAAAATGGCCAGATATCATGCAAAATTTGCATAAAGTTGCCCTGGCCATTGATGTCCAGCATCAGGCTATCAGTGCTGCGAAAAGGAAAGACGCCGGACGCGAGGATTTCATAAACATTGAAACGCGTCAACCGCAAGTTTTCGACGATAGCTGACGGCGATTCATTCAGTCTATCCGTATCGATCGGCGGCGCCAATTCGAGCTCGAGCTCATCAAACGGTGTATTCAATATTCTTCCGTCTTTGATCGCCACTGTTCCCTCCACGATCGGGAAAATGGGCGATCCGCTGATGATGAGATCGATGAGGGCGGCGCCTGAAATGAGCGAGTCCCTGCCGGCTGTCCCCAGGATTTGTCCCACATCGAAACCGGCGCCCTTGACCGAAAAATCTATTGCGTCAGATTTTCCGTCATAGTGGCCACGGGCATACAGCAACGTCGATTTGCCATAATTGACGGTGAATTTGTCCAGGTTGAATAAAACATCACCATAGTCAAATTGCGCGCGCGATTCGTAAGGGCCGGCGCCCCGATACAAGAGCTCATTCACATCGATCGAGCCAACTATTGTGGGACGAGCGAGCGTTCCAGCCACCTTTATGGTCGAGCTGACCTTGCCGGCGAGCGAGGAATCGGACCGCGTCAACAGTCTGCTGATGTCAAATCCGGTCAATTCCAGCACGCCGCTCATCTCTCTGGCGCTATGCAGATCGATGTTCAGCGACGCGGTCATTTCGTCTTCGATGGCCAATCGTCGCAGGGTCAGCGCGGTCTCTGTCTTTTCCAGGGAAAATTCTCCTCTGGCCGGATTCTGCGCATCGCCGTTGATGACAAAGACGCCGTCGCTCTTGAAGGAGGCACCATACCTCCTGATGCCGGCGTCCATGCGGACGAGGCGCGCTTCGACGCGACCATCCGTGATGGCGGCAACATCCGCATGCAACTGAATGCTGTCAAAATCACCGGACGCCGCGATGGAGGATCGAATGCGGCCGGTGAGATATTTTTCACCGGGGATATCCCAGAAAAAGAAGAAAAGCTTTTCTCCGCTCTGGCATTCCGCCGTGATGGCCGGCGGTGACTGACCCCAATCGATCAGCGAATGAAAATCGATGCCATCCTGCTGTTGCGAATCTGTCTGCACTGTCATCCACCCATCATGATAGCTAAAAAATGCATCGAGCGCGAGAGAGTCATGCTCGGAACGAGCCAGGAGAGACAATTTTCCGTCCAGCAGTGGCTGCAGGATGGAACCAGATATGACGGCATGAAAGACCGAAGAGACAGAAATCGAGGAATCGATAAGCCCCACAGCGAGAAACGAGGTCATGTCTCCGTGACCTTTCATTTCACCCTGAATGAATCTGTTTTCAGAAGACAGATCGATGGCGCCGTTGAGAGAGATCTCGTTGTCGCGCACCTTGGCACGACTGCTGTCGATGGTGATCGTCTCGCCGTCGAAAGAGAGATCAGCATAAAAATCTGTCAGCAGCGTATTTTTAAAGCGAAGAGCGTCGGCGCGCATATGCTGCCGAACGACAATGTCGTGCAACGGCCCCTGCAGCGAAACTTTGACAGTGGACACACCGCTCAACTCCTTGATGAATTGTGAGCCAAACAGGGAAGAAAAAGCGCCAATGTCAAAATGACGTGCTGCACCGGTGAGGTTCACCACCGGATCACGCAGATTTTCCACCACTCCGGCAATGGTGACTCTGGAATTATTGACCGTCTGCTCTGATTCCTGCACGATGATCTTGTCGTCCTGGAGCAAGACTCTGGCGGACAGATCACTGACCGCAAGTTTGCCAAAGAGATCGCCGCCGGCGTCACGAACATCAAGATTGCCGCTCACCTGGTAGTGGGCTGCGCGCTCCAGCCATTCGATATTGATCCTGCCGTTGAGCTCACCCCGATTCAGCGTGACCAATCCCTCGCTCAGCAGCGGCAGGCCATGCTGCAACGCATAATCCGCCAGAGTGGCCTGCACAGTGGTGATGATCCTTCTGTTGAAATCACCGCTGCCGATCATACGAATATTGCGCTGCGTAGAATTGAAAAAAGCGCCATCCAGATCGATAAAGAACGAATCACCATTCTGCCTGTAAATGCCGCCTTGCACGGAATGAGCGAGCGGCACAACGGTCGAATCCTGCAGATAGACGATATCGCCGTCTTTGATCGAAATGTAATTGAAAATATCAAAGTTCTCGGAGAGCGACAAATAGCTTGCCGCCGGTGCTGCATCTGAGACAAGATTTTCAGTCCGGAGCGTGTCCGTGGGATGGATCGTAATCGTCGGCCCGATGAACAGTGCATCCTGAGAAATATACTTGGGATGGAATCCCAGCACGAGCAGATTGAAAAAGCTGTAGCCAATTCGCAAATCGCGAATGTCAATCGAGACGTTTTTCGCCGGAGCGGCAAAGCGTACGCCGAGGATGTGGATATTGCCAAAGCTGACATGCACCTTGGAAATGGAGAGTTGCTCGCCGACAATGGGGCGGAACTCGGTGAGGAAATAGTCTTTCAGCTTTTCATTCGCTTTAAAAAATCGCCAGCTTTCGAGAGACAGAAAAATGAGAGCCAGCATGATGATGAAAGCGAACAGAGCCCATCTACGCTTCCGCAATCAACGTCCTTATATTTTATCGCCAGTCAATCCTGTCATCGATGTGGACGATGACGAATCATCGGGCAAGATGTTCCGAAAGTCGGCCTCAATTGAGACCATGGTGTCAGCACAAGCGTTTACATTTTTATGCGACACCCAGAACAGTAATAATATAGTAATTTGTTCGCGATTTGCTTGTATTAAAAAATGCTGAAGAAGAAAATCCGGAAAATATTTCGCATGGAAGGTGATGGGTGCGGTTATGGACGGAGCTGTTCGCTGACTCGGCCAAAACGTCTCTCGCGCGTTTGAAAATCTTCAACGGCCTGATAAAATTCGGCCTTGCCAAAGTCCGGCCACAGCGTGTCAGTGATATAGAGTTCTGAGTAAGCAATCTGCCAGAGCAGAAAATTGCTGATGCGCTGTTCGCCGCTCGTTCGGATGAGCAGATCGGGATCGCCGATGGCGCTGGTCTGCAGAAAAGATGAGAAAGAGGATTCATCAATGTCACGTGGATCGAGCTCACCCCGGCGTATCTGTTCTCCCATCTGCCTGACAGCGCAAATGATTTCCTGCCTGCTGCTGTAGCTCAGAGCGAGATTCAAGATGAGGCCGCTGTTTTTGGCCAGTCTTTTTATCGTGTGCAAAATGCCCATCCGGGGCGCATAGGGAAGCGCCTCCACATCGCCGATCGCCATGAGCCGCACATTCTTTTGGTCAAGCTCATTAATCTCCTTGCGAATGGTCTGCACCAGCAGCGACATGAGCGCCGAGACTTCGGCCTGCGGCCGTTGCCAATTTTCACTGGAAAATGTATAGAGCGTTAAAACCTTGACGTCGATCTCTCCGGCCGCTTCCAGCACTGCGCGAACGGATTCAATGCCCGCCTTGTGGCCTTCCGTCCGCTGCAAACCACGCCTCTGCGCCCACCTGCCGTTGCCATCCATGATGATGGCGATGTGTTTGGGGATATTGCCGTTCTGCTTTATTCGCTCGATAATGTCACTGTTTTCCAAATCTGGCTCAAATGGTTTCGTTCAACAATTCACACTTGACAAAAAAAAGCCCCGATTCGCATCGGGGCATACTCGCCTGGATCATTCGAACTCACTGATTCTCTTCGGCCTTTTTGAAATAGAGCTCACCTTTTTCGCGATCGCCGACATTGATATAAGCGACGCCCAGATTGTTATAAATCGCTGATTCGATGTCAATCTCCGCATCTGCCTCGCCAATTTGCACCGCTTTTTCAAGATAGGGAATGGCTTTGGTATAAAAACTGTTCAGTTTTTCCCGGTCTTCCTGCGTTACTTCTGCGCCGGCATTTTCCTTTTCGACGAGGGTTTTGCGGAACTCGTCGGCCATGCTCAAGTAAGCATTGCCGACCTGCTTGTTCGCATCATAGTCTTCCGGATTGTCGGCCAGCAGTGTGTTGAACAGGGCGATGGCCTCGTCGTATTCATTGGCGAGAAAATGCAGCCGCGCCAGATTAAAAGTGAGATCTTTGTCGCCGGGATTTATTTTCAACGCTTCCACATAGGTCTGCTGAGCTTGCTCCTGGTTACCGAGAAAATCATATGCCAGGGCCAGATTAGCGATGGCATCCCTGTCCTGTGGATCTATTTCGAGCGTCTTTTTCTCCAGCTCCACAACCTTGTCATATTCTTTCAGCTGGAAATGAATATTGGCCAGGCCGTTGATCGCATCTCTGTTATTCGGTTCGAATTCGAGTACTTTGGTAAAGTTTTCTTTAGCCTTGTCCAGTTGATCGACTCTGGCATAGGCAATGCCAAGCGTCTTGTAGGCTTCACTGCGGGCGGGATCAATGGCCGCTGCGGTTGTGAAATTTTGAATGGCGCCCTCCACATCATTGTTATTCATCTTGGCGACGCCGCCATTGAATTGACTCACCCAATTTTTATCGCGCGTATTCTTGATCTGAGCTTCGAAAGTGGGGGCCAGATTCAAAGATGTTTCGAACATTTCGTTCATCCGTCCCCAATTCTGCTTCTGCGCCATCCCTTCACCGAGCAGATAGTGAGCTTCGGCATCGTTCGGATACATAGAGACCGCCATCTCGAGCTGTTCAATCGCCTTGTCCCAATTATCTTGCTGAATGTATACTTTCGCAGACGTGACCTCTTTGGTTTGGCAGGCAAAAAATAGTGCGATAAAGCCCAACAAAACAATTGCCAACACCGTAAAACGCGATTTCATTGCTTCAATCTCCTTCGAATAAATGAATCAGGCAGAATTAATAGTGCCAATATACGTTTATCTCGCTATTTAATCAATATTTATTTTAACCATTCCGACAGCTTTTCTTCGGTCGGAAATCTTGCGATTCCTTTTTCAGATACGATGGCCGAAATAAAGTTATGCGGCGTGATATCAAAGGCCGGATTGTACACAGCCACCTCCTCGGGAGCGATCTGTAGTGAGCCGATTCGCCGCACCTCATCGCCATCCCGCTCTTCGATGGGGATATCCGCGCCGCTGGCCAGATCCGGATCAAAGGTCGACAGCGGTGCAGCGACGATGAAAGGTATTTTGTGTTCCTTGGCCAGGATGGACAATCCATAGGTGCCTATTTTGTTCGCCACATCACCGTTGCGAGCGATGCGGTCGGCGCCGACCACGACGACGTCGATCAAGCCCTTTTTCATCGCATACGCGGCGGTATTGTCAGTGATCAGTGTGACATCGATATCGTCTTCTGTCAATTCGAATGTGGTCAGGCGCGCGCCCTGCAATAGCGGTCGCGTCTCATCAACAAAGACCTTGATTTTTTTCCCTTTGTCGATCGCCGAGCGGACAATGCCCAGCGCTGTCCCGTGTCCGCCGGTCGCCAGCGCGCCGGCATTGCAATGGGTGAGCACGGTGCAACGAAACGGCAACAGCTCCTGGCCGAAATCGCCGATCTTTCGACAGCGCTCGATATCATCCTGCAAAATGGCCTTGGCCTCGTTGAGCATCGCTTCTTTAACCTGGCGCAGTGGGCGATTCAGATTTTTCGACATGGCGGTGCGCATCTTTTCGAGCGCCCAAAACAGATTCTTCGCCGTCGGTCGCGTCGCCTTGAGCTCATCGATGGCCTTGTTGACGTTGCGCAGAAAATCGGCCCGATCCGATTCGTCCGCTCCCCAGATGGCGAGGACAACGCCAAAGGCCGCTGCAATGCCGATGGCAGGAGCACCGCGCACGGTGAGATTGTTTATGGACGTGATGATGTGCCGGTAATCGGAAATTTCCAGTAAAATGAGTTCTTCGGGCAATTTTGTTTGATCCAGCAGCCTTACTTTGCCGTCCAGCCAGGAAACGGCCTGCAAATCATCCATATGTTCTCCTGCTCACAGCTCTTCACTGTCGATAAAGGTGCGCAACACGTCGGCGGTCCGCTGACTGGCGCCGATATTGCGCATGACGTATTCTTTGCTCCTCTGCCCCCGCTCGGCCAGACGGGCCGGATTTTCCAGCATGTCGAATAAAAAATGGCGAAACTCTTCTTCGTTTACAATCGGCACGCCGATCGCCTGCGTCGTCATCTCTCTTGCCTCGGGCGAATTGAGATGGTTCGGCCCGTAGCTGACGGCCGTGCCGTGCGCCGCCGGCTCGAGCACGCTGTGCACGCCGACGCCGAATCCGCCGCCAATATAAGCGATGCCGCCAAGGGCGTACAGATTGGCCAACAGCCCGAAACTGTCGATGAGCAGAACTCTGACGTGGTCGATGGACGACTGCGCCAGCGTGGAGAGACGCACCACCGGGCCGGCAGCCAGGAGCTGCTCGATGCATTCGAGATGCTCGGCATCGATCTCGTGCGGCGCAATGACCGCGGTAAAGTCCGCAAAGCGCCGCAGCGCTTCCAGCACGGCCGGCGCGAATGTCTTTTCGTCCACCGGCCAGCAACTGCCGGCGATGAAGCATTTCTCGCGAACGAAATGGCCCGATTTGAGCAGCCAGTCTATCTTTTTCGTATCGAGAGCCCGCGCGTGGACGCGATCGTAGCGGGTGTCGCCGCAGACGTGGATATTTTCCTCGTGCGGGTAGATGGGCAGCAAGCGCTGCCGATGCACCTCTGAGACAGCGCATATGGCGCTAAATGTGGCGTAAACCTGGCGGTAGAGCGGCAGGAATCGTCTGCTCGCGCTGAGGCGCTTGTCAGAGATGCTGGCATCGACCAGCACGGACGGGATGCGCCGCCTTTGCAGAATGTGCTGATAATTCGGCCAGATATCGTGGCGGATGATGACCTGCAGCGCGGGCTGGACGAGATCGATAAAACGCCTGACGTTCCGGAGAGAATCGAATGGCAGATAGGTCAGGATGGTTCGTTCCTGCCGGTGCACCAGGTTTTTATACGCTGACGGCGAAAAAAGCGATATCACGATCCAGCACTGCGGATATCTTTGCAGCAACTCGGCGACGAGCGGCAGCCCCTGCTCGAACTCGCCCATCGAGGACATGTGCACCCAGATGCGCCTCGCCGATGGCGACGGTCCGAGCGCGACCTCCAGCTGATCAAACAGGCCTTTGCGGCCGCGGATGGTCTTGCGGATTTTGGCATTAAAAAATCCCGCTATTCCAGTGAGCACGAAAAGCGGGACCCTGATCACGTTGTAAAGTAAAAAAAATGAGAATGTCATTCCAGGTTTGAAAAGTTATGGTCGCACATCATAAATTTTGAGCGATTGATAGTCATTGCCGATGATGAGCCGCACATCCGCATCCGACTCTTCGCGGAGGAGATAGACATCGTTCCTTTGAATGCCGATGTCCTTGCACAATTTTTCGATGGATTTCTCTTTGTCAGATCCCAAATCAATGAGAATTGTCTGTTCATAATTCCAATGATCCGCATTGCCCTTGCCGACGACCTGGTACTTCAAATAAGCCAGATTATTGGTCATCCTGGTCGCAATACCGTTCACACCGCAACCGTTTTGAACTTCAATTTTCAGCGGCTCCTCGTCCTTCACTTCAATGGACGCATCGACTTTTTGAAACAGCTTGGTGCCGGCGGAAATGATCAGTACGCAATTGAAAAAAACAATGGCATAGATCGCGATCGTCGAAGGCCGGATGTGAAGATTCGTCGCCCAAGAGGGCTTTTTACTTCGGTGACCTTTTTTTGACGTACTTTTCACAGCAATTCCCCTTTTTCAGTGGGCGTTTTTATCATTCGAACCAATTCGCGCTCGATCGCGGCGCAAAATAGTGATATCCGGGATAGTGTTGATACGGCATTTGATGAAACTCTAGCTGAATGGTCGTCTTTTCGGTCGGTTTGTATTTCACCTGCGCACCGGATACGAAAAAGCCGTTTTGCAGTATATTGGCCGTATTGTCACCCTGAAAGGGATTGTGCGCCATGCCCAGCTGCAGGGACACGGTCAGCGGCAGGCTGAACTGATAGGACATGGTGTTCAGATAGAGACCCTGGGTGAAACCCTGACCACCGGCTGACATGTAACTCATCGAATAAGAATGCGCCATTGAAAATCTCGACGGATCGATGCCCAGGATGCCGATGTTCGCCCCACTCTGCAGACGATCGGTGAAATCCATGGGCTTGGCCTGCGTTTTGAACTGGCCGAAACCCAGCAGCGGCAAAAGCAGAAATGATAAAAGCAGCACAAACTTGCTCATATAGCCATCCTCTGCTGACAAAATCCTATTGAAAATAATAAAAATATCCTATTTGTCAATGATAAAAATTAAAATTGACCCGAGAACGTGAAGCGATTGAGCGCGCCGAGCGCTCCCAGTGAGCTGTACGAGTAATCAAATGTGACGTTCTTCCACAAAAAGCCAAATCCGATCGCCGCGCCGGCCAGGGTGTCTTTCGACGAATCGACGTCCAGGTCGCGGCCAAAGGTGTCATAACCCAGGCGCAAGAACAGATTGGTCGTGAGAGTGAACTCGCCGCCCAGGGCAAAATACCAGGGCTCGTCGTTGAATTTGTAGGCGTTCAGGCCGATGAGCAGCGGCAGGTGCGCCAGGCGCTTGGCCAGACCGAGGCGCAGCTGCATTGGCAGCGGATCTTTGACATCCACAAAGGCATTGAGCGTTGTGCCGACGTTGTAAAATCCGAGGGCAAGGGTGAGCTGCTGCTGCGGAATCGAATAGAGCGCGCCCGCATCCACGGCGATGGCGCTGCTGCTATAGCTGTCGATCATGCCCTGAGCATACTTGAGGCTAGCGCCGGCGGTCAGATTCTCCAGCACGGTCAGGCCATACGATCCCATGAGGGAAAAGTAATTCGAGCTGAACGATCCCAGCTCCTGGCCGGTCACGTCCGTCCTGGCGAAAGAACCGTAATCGCGATACAGGACCGATGCGCCGATGGCGCCGGGGCCCACGCCCGGGTGGACATAGCCGATGAAACCGGAATTGATGTCCAGGAGATCGTCGTGATAGGAAAAAGAGGCCGATTTTTTCGCCACCGCCGCAATGCCGGCCGGATTGTAGAACAGGGCATTGACATCGCCGGGCACGGCGAGAAACGCGCCGCCCATGCCGGCCGCTCTGGCGCCGACCTGCATTTTCAGGAACTGAAATCCGGAGGTCCCGGGAGAATTGGCCAAAACCGAGCAGGTGAGAGAAATGAAAAGAGCGACAAAAAATGTCCTTTGCATATGCATGCCTGATCCTTTGCAGTAAAAAAAAGAGCCACCTGTCAGAATCGAACTGACGACCTGCTCATTACGAGTGAGCCGCTCTACCGACTGAGCTAAGGTGGCTAAAGATGCCCAATTTAACGATAATCAATGCGAGAATCAAGAGAAAATATGCCACTTGCGTAAAAGGTCAGCTACAGGTAGCCACGTTGACAAAAGCGTAACATTGAAGATAAATAATAT
>RQOI01000325.1 GCA_003854995.1 Candidatus Zhuqueibacterota bacterium | reverse complement strand
TCAAGTATACCTGAAAGACCTCAGGAGGCTGTCGAAACCACGCTATATCCTGCATCTGAAAGATGCCAGGAAAAAACAGAGCTATAGCAATCTTTTTCTAAAGTCAAATTCAATTTCTTGTCAGAAAATATTTCTTGACATTTCGCGAAAATATCATACATTATGAAAAATAGAATTAAATTTCTAATTTACAAAAATGCTGCGACGAATAATCGAAAAACACCTGCAGGAGCTGTTGGCGCGCTACCCGGCGGTGGCACTGCTGGGGCCGCGTCAAGTCGGCAAGACGACACTGGCTAAACAGCTGTCGAAAACCTATTTTGACCTCGAAATCGAGAGCGAGCGCCTGCGCCTGGATCTGCAGCTCGATGATATCCTTCAGAGTCAAAATCTCATCATCCTCGATGAGGCGCAAAACTATCCCGATATCTTGCCAAAACTGCGGCACGCCATCGATGCAAAGAGAGAGCAGAATGGCCGATTTCTCATCCTGGGCTCGGTTTCTCCCGCTTTGATGACAAATGTGTCCGAATTCCTAACCGGCAGGATTGCATTAGCAGAGCTGTGCCCCTTTTCCATCCTTGAACTGAATGTCAATCGACAAGATGACTTGTGGCTGATGGGCGGCTTCCCGAACGGCGGCGTGTTGAATGCAAAGCAGTACCCGGAGTGGCAAAAATTCTATCTCGATCTGCTGGCGACTCGGGATCTGCCCGTGTGGGGCCTGCCCGCACAGGCGACGGTCACATCGCGACTTTTCCGCATGATCGCGGCCATCCATGGAACGGTTGTCAATGCGAGTCAACTGGGCAAAAGCATGGGCGTGAGCTATCATACGATAAACTCTTACTTGCGCTATCTCGAGCAGGCCTATTTAACCAGACGTATTGGACCCTATTTCATCAACATAAAGAAACGCCTTGTCAAGGCGCCGAAAATATACTGGCGCGACAGCGGCATTTTGCACAGCCTGTTGAACATTCAAACGCAGGACGATCTATTGGCTCAACCCTGGGTTGGCCACAGCTGGGAGGGCTGGATCATTGAGCAGATAGTGAATTCTCTGAGTAATGCCGGATCTCTTTACGATGGCCCCTATTTTTTCCGAACCCATGACGGCCACGAGATTGATCTCGTCATCAATCTGAAGGGCAAAATTTGGGCTTTCGAAATCAAGCTGACGTCCCAGCCGAGCAAAAACGACATGGATCGACTGAACGCAAATGCGGACCTGATCAATGCAGATTATCGAGTCCTGCTCTCCCGCACAAAACATCCCCTCCATAATGATCGTTCATTTTCAATGAATCTGCCGGCCATTCTTGATATCCTCTTGCACGACAGCAAATAATCGTGCGGCTTTAATAATTTGGTTGCGGCCAAAGGGCGCGCCAGGAATCTCGGCTCACCGACCGCCCGACATATCCATGTCGGGCGCGTCATCCTTGGGGATATTTATCCCCGTCCATTTTCCGGCCAGGATGAATATCGCACCCAGTCAGACTTAAAAACTGTGCAAAAAAACACTGTGTTGCCAGTTTGTAGCAAGGATTGCTGCGGGCGGCTTGACTGCCGATCAGTATCGGCTATTCAAGCCGCCCCGCAAGATGATAACCCCCATCGAAATGCTCGAACAGCATAATCCTTCGCGTTATTCGGGAATAGCGGATTAAAACTTTATTCCCAACGTGAACATTTGCACGTTATTGAGCAAGCCAAAATCTCGAAAGGCGTAATCGAGATTGAACTCGAATCGGCCCAGCATGCTTTGGTGGATGCCGGCGCCAAAAGACAGGCCGGCCTCAGCGTCCGCGGCAAACAGAGAATTATAACCGCTTCGCAAGGCTAACAGATCGTTAAAGATGTACTCTGCGCCGATGTTGAGGCTCTCCACGTCATCGTTTGGATGCACGGCGTCCACTGCCAGGATCAGATTGCTGTTGCCGGCGCCTTTCAACACATCCATCGATACGCCAACGCGGAACATCAGCGGCAGATTGAACTGGTCGGTCACCAGATAGGCGTTGGTGTTCTCGTTGTTGCCGCTCACATTCGGATCGATATCGACCTGCGTCAGCATGTCCCGCCCGCTCATCTGAACCTTGGGCCCATAGTTGGTGATGCTCATGCCGATGCGCATGCCGTTGAACTGGGTCGTGAACAGGGTGCCGATGTCAAAAGCGACGCCCTGGGCAGAGCTGTGATAAATCGACTCGTACAAATATTTGACATTGAATCCGATCGCAAATCTGTCGGTCAGATTGCGCGCGAACGCCAGGCCAAAGGCATAGCTGCCGGCGCTGAACATCTCTCCTGTCCCTTCCGGATTTTCAATGGTTGTCCTCTCCATGTCAGCCATGCTCAAAGCTGTCGCACTGAGGCCGATGTTTCCCAGCCGCGCCACGGGTATGACGGCAGCAATATAGTTATAGTTAATGTCAGCGATCCAATTGGAGTGATGAAACACCGCTTCCATTTTATCCGTGGCAGCGACGCCCGCGGGATTCCAAAACATGGCGGTGGCGTCATCCGTGATGGAGACATAGGCGCCTCCCATTCCGGTGGCCCGGCTGCCGGCGTCTATTTTCAAAAAGCCCAGCGCCGTTGTGCCAACTTTCGTCACTTCAGCAAAGAGCAACGAGCTGGTGAGCACTAGGCCGAGAATAACCATGCATAATTTCTTCATGCTCAGACTCCTTTATCGTCAAATGGTCACAAAGACTATTTTATTATAGCGAACTTGCCGACTTTGGAACCAACGCCCGGGGCATCGACATGATAGACATAGACGCCAAACGCGACATCCAGCTTGTCTTTTGTCAGCATGTCCCAGACCTCGGTGCCATCCCAGATGTCGGAATCGCGTTCCAGCGTCTGCACCAGTTGGCCTTGAACATTGAAGATTCGAATGGTGCATTTTTGCGGCAAGTGGGTGAAATGCAACTCGCGCGGGCCTCGACCTGATGAATATTGATTCCTTGGTTCCCAGGAATTCGCCACGACATACGGGTTGGGCACCACCTTGATGAGATCCATATCAATCGCCGCATCGTCAATTCGTTGACCTGATGCAGTGAATTCATAAACATCCGTCGCCATAAAAGGTCTGAGCATCTTCAGTACGACCGACTCGCCCGGCTGCGGATTGCGCTTGGTCGTATCTGCTCCGGCCGTCGCACCCAGGGTGAAATCCCAGCTGATGATGAGAGAATCATTCACCGGCTCCAGGAAGATGATCTCGTCTGCGCGCGATGCGTCGGTGAATCCGGTGAATTTGCCTTCTTCGCCCGCCAGCGCATCGCGCTCCCAAAATGCAAATGGCAATTTTTCGCCGCTCATCGTGTTCGTCACGGTGAAATTGACGGGCATGGCCGGCAACGTCCTCGTCGTCGATATGACCAGCTCGGTCGAAGTGCCGACGCCGATCTCGCCAAAGTCGATTTGGTAGCTGTGCGGCAATGGAGTGCCTTCGGTGCGACTGTAGCGAAAACGATCAATGCTGAATGCATAAATGCCGTCATGGCTCCATTGGGAATTGACCGTGTCCAGAATCATCTCGGCCATGTTGGCGAGCTTTAGCTGAAATCCATCGACGATCGGCAAGATGGCGCCGGTTTGCACGTTTGGATTTTTATTGATGAGCGTATCGGGGTAGGCGGGATTCGTCACGTTCACTACGGTCATGCTTTTCGTCTTGTAGGTGGTGGAAAATTGTGAGCCGGTGACAAGCGTATCTTCGAATGAGACGGAATAGGTGTTGCCGTCCTTGATGGACAGCGGATTGATGATTTTATAGCCGATGGCGGCATCAGCGTCGCCGCCGATGATGGGCGTGGCGTCGCTCAGCTCAGCGGATTTGAATCCGGCTGTCGGCGCTTCCGGACGCACGATGACCACGTTTCGTCCTTTGTCGATGGACCCGTCCGGCGAGATGCTGAGATATTTGGAGCACTCGGAGGGATAAAGGGCTGATGAATCCAGACCTCGGTCATAGGACGTGACCGCGTAATAGTAGGTGTAGCCGTTTTTGACCGTCGTATCGACCCAGGTGTGCACCAGGCCGGTGTCGTCGCCCAGATAGAATTGGACGCCATTCGCCGCGCCGGCCGAAAATCCCTGCACCCCGTTCTCCAGATCGAATTGCGCCAGCGGCTTGCGGTTGCTGGAGACGCTGCCGTAGGCGTCGGTGACAACCGCCATATCGTTCCATTCCTGGTCGGTGGAACGATAGATGCGATAGCCCTCAAAATCATATCCGGTCAGCGGATCAAAAGATTCTTCCGCAAAGTCATCCCAGATGAGGGTCACGCGCCGGTCTCCCGGAATGGCCTCCAGCGTCGGGATGAGCGG